>NZ_JAMYLP010000021.1:0-78228 GCF_040318085.1 Mesorhizobium sp. M1322 | reverse complement strand
AGGGCAGAGAGGCCAGTCCCACTGCAGGCGTCATCGACAGCCAGTCGGTCAAGACCACGGAAAGCGGCGGAATTCGTGGATTTGACGCCGGCAAGAAGGTGATGGGCCGCAAGCGCCATATCGTTGTCGATACACTCGGCCTGCTGGTGGGCCTCGTCATCCATGCCGCCGATATCCAGGACCGGGACGGCGCGCCGGCCGTCCTGAAATCGATCCTCAAACGCTGGCCGTGGCTGCGCCATGTCTTCGCCGATGGCGGCTATGCCGGACCGAAGCTGAAAGGGGCATTGCAGAAGGTCGGCAAGTTCACGCTCGAAATCATCAAGCGCACGGACGCCATCAAGGGCTTCGAGGTGCTACCCCGCAGATGGGTGGTGGAGAGAACATTCGCTTGGCTCGGCAGATGCCGCAGACTGGCCAAGGACTTCGAACGAACCATCGCGTCCGCCGAAGCCTGGGTCTTCATCGCCCACATCCGCCTGCTCACGCGTCGCCTCGCAAGACCTTGAAATTGCACCAGTCGTTTTGATTCAGACACTTAGGTTCCGCGACACCGATGCAAACACCGGTGCCGCAATCTGGTCACGTCCAGGCTGCTTGCCCCAGATTGCCCGTTATTGGAGACCGCCATGAAAGCAATTGTATTCGACGCAATCGGCTCGCCGCGCGACGTGCTCTATCTGCACGACATGCCCATGCCGCGAATTGGCGGCGGCGAGGTGCTGGTCAGGATGGTCTCCGCCTCGGTCAACCCTGGCGACTTCCTGTTTATCCAGAACCTCTATCCCGAACCGAAGAAGCCGCATTTCCCCCGGCAGATCGCCGGAAATCATGGCGCCGGCATTGTCGAGGCCGTGGGCGCGAATGTCGCTTTGAAACCGGGAACGCTTGTCGCATTCAGCCACTACAACAGCTGGGCCGAATATGCGGCCGTTCCGGCCGAATGGCTGATCCCGCTACCCGCCGACTATCCGCTCGAACGCGCCGGGCAGATGGTGAACCCCATCACCGCCTGGGACCTGCTGGCGGATTCCCGTGTGCAGCCTGGACAGTGGCTGGCCGTCACCGCCGGCTATTCATCGGTTTCGACGATGGTGATGCAGTTCGCCCAACGGCGCGGCATCAACGTCATCGCGCTCGTGCGACGCTCTCACGACAGGCTCGACCTGAAGGTGCTTGGCGCCACCGCCATCCTAGATCTGTCGAGTTTGAAGGTCGGTATCAGGGAAGCGGTCATGGAAATGACCGACGGCGCCGGACTGAACGGGATCATCGATAATGTCGGCGGACCCGTCAGTGGCGAATTGATCCGCACCTTGGCGATGGGCGGGCAGATGATCATCAATGGCGGCATGAGCCCTGAGCGATTCGAGCTGCACAATTTCGACGTGCTGCTGAGCGGCGTCGAGATCAGGGCAAACATCTACCGCTACTTCTTTTCGCCGCCTGTCGAAGCCGACCGGCCAGTTTTACGCGAGATTGTCGACATTTTTGGCCAACCCGATTTCCATGTCCCTGTCGGCGGCATCCATCCGCTGGCGGAGTTCAAGCTCGCCGTGACGAACAGCCTGGATCGCGCCGATCTCGGAAAGCAGATTTTCAGGATGTAGCCCGAACCATGATACCGAAGGTCAGCGAAGCAAAAATGGGAACCGGTTCGGAAAAGATCACCGTCAAACAACGAAAGAGATCACGACCCGATCCGTTTCGCTACCTCCTCCAGCCAGTGGTCGCGGATCCCTAGCGCTTCGAGGTGCTCCAGCGTGCTGAGCACGTAGTCCTCGTTCTTTCCCGACTGGCCGACGGCACCGCGAACGACGGTCGCCGCATCGGCAGCATCGAGCGCGCCGGCATATTGCTCGTGGGCACGATCGACGACATAGGCGACCGCCGAGACCGTCTCGCCCCCATCCGTCTCGCCGTTCGTAGCGTCATTGTCGAGGCGAATGCTAAGCATGCGCTCGCGATAGACATTGGTGACCAACTCGCGCTCGCGCAAATAGGTGATGACCTCGTTGCGTAGATCGCCGGGGACGCGGAAAGCCAGCCCGATGCAGGAGCCGCCACGGTCGAGGCCGAGCACCAGGCCCGGCCGTTCGCGCGTGCCGCGATGCACGAAGGAGTAGACGCACAGCGAGCGGCGGTAGCCATGGAGGCGGGCGCGCCGCGTCTCGACATGCGCAAATCCCGGCCGCCAGATCAGCGAACCGTAGCCAAAAACCCAAAAATCGCCCATATCGCCAAGCTTGGTTGCAGCACCGCACTGGAATCGGTGTTTTTTCAATCCGTCTCCGTCTACCTGATGTTGCCGGAAACGACAGTCCCCTCCGCAATACGCGCTAGCGAGAGCCGTAGCATGACGTCAAGTGACGAACGTCCGCCGAATTTTCTCCGCCGGCTGTTCTGGCTTGCCGCTTTCATCGTCGTGCTGTTCGGCCTCTACAGCGCCGGCTGGTTCTACCTGGCAGACAAGGTCAAGAGCGAAGCCGACCAAGCGGTGGCCGAGCTCAATGGCGAGGGCATCGAGGCGGACTGCGTCAATCTCACGGTCAGCGGCTATCCGCTGAGCTTTGCCGTTTCCTGCGACAGCCTGGCTTATCAGGACGACACAAGGAACGTCGCCGCCTCGCTCGGCAGCCTCAACGCAGTTACGCACATCACCCATATCCTGTCGCCTAGCGCCGACCTGCGGGGGCCGCTCAGGGCCTCCGCGCCGGGGATGGCGCCGTTGTGGATCGACTGGAATAATCTGCGAGCGACCGTCAAACTGTCCTGGCCCCTGCCCCGGCGCGTTTCACTGGAGGCCGAGGGCCTGTCTGCCCAGACCGATCCGGCGGATGGCACTGACCCGGTCGAGCTGTTCAGCGCCGGGACAGCGGCCGGACAGTTGCGTCCGAACGGCCAGGACATCGGCTATGCCGGGAGTTTTACCGATCTCGAAATCGATCCAGGGGCGATCGATGGCCGCGTGCTGCCGCCTCTCGACGGCAGCGGCGACGTGACGCTGAAGAACGGCGTGGCGCTGATCAAGACGCAGCCAAGGAGCCTGCGCGGCCAGGCAGTCGATATCGGCAAGCTCGACCTGTCGTCGGGGAGCGCGCGAATCACCGTTTCCGGACCGGTTTCGGTCGATGCCGACGGGCTGATCGACGCCGACCTGATGATCAAGCTCAGCGACCCGAAAGCCGTGGCGGCAATCCTCGGCAAGGCCATTCCCGAGCAAAAGAGCCAGATCAAAACAGGCTTTGCCGGGCTGGCGCTGCTTGGCAACGAACCGTCGATGCCGCTCAAGATCGTCAAAGGCAAGGCCTCGCTCGGTTTTATCCCGCTGGGCAGGATCAAGCCGGTCGATTAGACCATGATTGCGAACCTCCAGTTCGGAAAAGATCATGATGAAACAGGAAGATAGATGAACAGCCCGATGAAGCTCCTGAGTGTTGGCGCGCTGACGCTCGATACGATCCTTCGCGTCGACACGCTTCCGGCACGTCAGGGCAAGTTCATCGCGTCCGACGGCGTCCAGATCGCCTCGGGCATGGCTTCGAGCGCGGCCTGCGCCGCACGCCGCCTCGGCGCGGACGTATCGCTGTGGGCGAGCGCGGGCGACGACCTCGTCGGCAATCAGCTGGTCGCCGGGATCGAGGCCGAGGGCGCCGATTGCAGCTTTGTCCGGCGCATCATCGGCGCGCGGTCGGCACTGTCGGCCATCTTGGTCGACACGCATGGCGAGCGCATCATCGTTCCTTTCTATGACAAGCTCGCCCAGGCCGACCCCGAGGCGCTCCCCACACAGGACCTCGCCGCATTCGACGCCGTCCTGGTCGATGTGCGCTGGCCAGGCGCGGCAGCTTTGGCTTTGACGGCGGCGCGCGCAATCGGCCGTCCGGCCATACTGGACGCCGACACCGCGCCACGAAACGTGCTGGAACGGCTGTTTCCGCTCGCCTCGCACATCGTCGCGTCAGAGCCGGCGGCGTTCATCCTCTGCGGCGAGGAGCAAGGTCCGCAAGAGGCCTGTGAAGCGCTGGCCAGACGCACCGATGCATTCGTCGCGGTGACGGGCGGCGCGGCGGGAAGCTGGTGGTTCGACCGCTCGGCGGGTTCCGTGCGCCATGTCGCGGCGCCAAGGATCAAGGCAGTGGATACGCTTGCCGCCGGCGACGTGTTTCACGGCGCCTTTGCCGTTGGACTGGCGGAAGCCATGCCGATCGAATGGACATTGCGCTTTGCCAGCGCCGCCGCAGCGCTCAAATGCCAGCGCTTCGGCGGCAGGCTGGGCGCGCCGGACAGGGCCGAGACGCTGGCGATGATGGCGGCTCACTGGCCGGCGGACTGACGGCCGGGCGGTCGAGACAGGCTACTGCTTGGCTGGGTGCTCGACGGCCTGCCGGCCAAAGTCCGGTACATCGATGTCCTGGCCGGCCTCGATGATCGAGCGGCGGACGGCGCGGGTGCGGGTGAACAGGTCGAACAGTTTTTCGCCGTCGCCCCAGCGGATCGCCCGCTGCAGCGAGGCCAGATCTTCCGAGAACCGCGCCAGCATTTCGAGGATGGCGTCCTTGTTGTGCAGGCAAACGTCGCGCCACATGGTCGGGTCGGAGGCGGCCAGACGGGTGAAGTCGCGAAAGCCGGAGGCCGAATATTTGATCACCTCGGACTTGGTCACCGACTCCAGGTCGTCGGCGGTGCCGACGATATTATAGGCGA
The DNA here is from genome assembly GCF_040318085.1 of Mesorhizobium sp. M1322. Classification (NCBI taxonomy): domain Bacteria; kingdom Pseudomonadati; phylum Pseudomonadota; class Alphaproteobacteria; order Hyphomicrobiales; family Phyllobacteriaceae; genus Mesorhizobium; species Mesorhizobium sp. M1322. The sequence continues at coordinate 73,521 of NZ_JAMYLP010000021.1, read as the reverse complement.
TGATGTGCGGCAGATGCGAGACGATGGCCAATGTCATGTCGTGATGCTGGGGATCCATCGTGTCAATGTTGGAGCCGCAGCGGCGCCAGAATTCCGAGAGCTTTTCCAATGCGGCCGGATCAGTGCCGGGCAGCGGCGTGAAGATGCACCAGCGGTTTTCGAACAGTTCGGCAAAGCCGGCGTCCGGACCCGATTTTTCAGTGCCGGCCAGTGGATGGCCGGGAATGAAATGCACGCCGGCAGGCACATATGGCTGCATCTGCGCAATGACCGACGCCTTGGTCGAGCCGACATCGGTGAGGATCGCGCCCTGCTTCAGCGCCGGTGCGATTTCCTCGGCGACCTCGCCCGAAGAGCCGACCGGCACCGAAACGATAACCAGGTCGGCATCGCGGACCGCCTCTTTCGCATCCATCGCGTAGGAGGAGCCGAGGTCGAGTTCCCTCGCCCGCGCCAGCGTCGTTTCGCTGCGCGTCGAGATGGCGATGTGGCGGGCAAGGCCTTCGCGATGGATTACGCGGGCCAGCGACGAGCCGATCAGGCCGATGCCGACCAGCGCGATCTTTTCGAACATCGGTGATGTCATGGTTTTCTAGCTTTTCAGAAATGTCGCGAGGGCGGCGACAACGCCGCGATTGGCCTCTTCGGTGCCGATGCTCATGCGCAGTGCATTGGGGAAGCCGTAGCCGGAAACGCGCCGCAATATATAGCCGCGCGCGGAGAGGTAATCGTCCGCAGCCGCCGCCGAGTGCTTTTTGTCCTCGGGAAAGTGGATGAGGACGAAATTGCCGACGCTCGGCGTCACCCGCAGTCCGAGCTTGGTCAATTCCTCGCTCACCCATCGCAGCCAGGTCTCATTATGCGCCACGCTGCGCTCGATATGGGCGCGGTCGCGGATCGCGGCAATGCCGGCCTCGATCGCGGTCGCGTTGACGTTGAAGGGACCCCGCACGCGGTTGATCGCATCGATGATATGCATCGGTGCGTACATCCAGCCGACCCGCGCGCCGCCGAGGCCGAGCTTGGAGAAGGTGCGGGTCATGACCACGTTTTCCACACCGGCCACCAGTTCGACGCCGGCTTCATAATCGTTGCGGCGGACATATTCGGCATAGGCTGCATCTAGTACCAGAAGCACATTTCGAGGCAGGCCGGCATGCAGGCGGCGCACGTCCTGGAACGGCAAATAGGTGCCGGTCGGGTTGTTGGGATTGGCGAGGAAGATGATCCTGGTACGCGGCGTCACCGCGGCGAGGATCGCATCGACGTCGGCGCGCTCATTGGTTTCCTTGACCGACACCGGGACAGCACCTGCCGACTGGATGTAGATCTTGTAGACCATGAAGCCGTGTTCGGTGATAACAGCTTCATCGCCGGGCGCGAGATAGGTCTGCGCAAGCAGGCCCAGAATCTCGTCGGAACCGTTGGAACAAATAATGTTGGCTGGGTTTAGGCCATGCACCTCGGCGATCGCTTCCCGCAGGCGCCTGGCAGTGCCGTCGGGATATATGTCGAGTTTGGCCGCAACGTCGCGCGCGGCTTCTATCGCCTTCGGCGAGGGGCCGAGCGGGTTCTCGTTCGACGACAGTTTGTGGACCTTGGCAACGCCGGCCGGCGCCGTGCTTTTGCCCGGCACATAGGCTTCGATGTCCATGATCCCCGCGCGGGGCGTTGGACGTGCCTGATCCGATGCCTGGTTCATATTGCAAAAATCCGTCGAAAACGCTTCCTCCCGGGAAGCCGCAGCGGAAATACAAGCCGTGGCCTGGAATGTCGAGAGGCGGCAATCATGGGTGAGCGACTGCCGTGAGCGACTGGCCGTTGACGCCGAGGCGCGCCGGTTCTAGAAGGATGGCGAAATCCCGTGGTGATTTGGCCGGTCGGCTTGCAGCCACGTTAAACAACTCGCTAAAGGGCCGTTTGCATCCTGTAACCGGCTTTGCGAAGGCAATGCCGGTTTTTTTGTCCGTAGCCGGCCGGACAATCGCATCGACCGAAACTCGGAATCGACTTTCGGAAAGCGCGATGGGTTAATGTAAGAGGATGCGATGGTCGCGCTGCGCACTAAAAGAACCAACAACGAGGCCGACGAGCCGTCGAGCCCGGTGTTGCGTTTCGGTGCCGACAAGCCGCTCAAGCTCGATGCCGGCACGCTGCTGTCACCGTTCCAGATCGCCTACAAGACTTACGGCATGCTCAACGACGCCCGCTCCAACGCCATCCTCGTCTGCCATGCACTGACCGGCGACCAGCATGTCGCCAGCACCAATCCAGTGACCGGCAAGCCGGGCTGGTGGGAAGTGCTGATCGGCCCCGGCAAGATCATCGACACCAGCCGCTTCTTCGTCATATGCTCAAACGTCATCGGCGGCTGCCTCGGCTCGACCGGCCCCGCCTCGACCAATCCAGCCACCGGCAAGCCCTACGGGCTCGACCTGCCGATCATCACCATCCGCGACATGGTGCGGGCGCAGTTGATGCTGGTCGATCATTTCGGCATCGAAAAACTGTTCTCCGTGCTCGGCGGCTCGATGGGCGGCATGCAGGTGCTGCAATGGGCGTCGAGCTATCCGGAGCGCGTTTTCTCAGCGCTGCCGATCGCCACCGGCGCGCGCCATTCCTCGCAGAACATCGCCTTCCATGAGGTCGGCCGGCAAGCGGTCATGGCCGATCCGGACTGGCATGGCGGCAAATATTTCGAGCAGGGCAAGCGCCCGGAAAAGGGACTGGCTGTGGCGCGCATGGCCGCTCACATCACTTATCTGTCGGAGGCGGCCCTGCACCGGAAGTTTGGCCGCAACTTGCAGGACCGTGAAGCGCTCACCTTCGGTTTCGACGCCGACTTCCAGATTGAGAGCTATCTGCGCCATCAGGGCATGACCTTCGTCGACCGCTTCGACGCCAACTCCTATCTCTACATGACCCGGGCGATGGACTATTTCGACCTCGCCGCCGATCATGGCGGCCGGCTGGCCGACGCCTTTGCCGGAACCAGGACCCGTTTCTGCCTGGTCTCCTTCACCAGTGACTGGCTGTTCCCGACCGAGGAGAGCCGCTCGGTCGTTCACGCGCTGAACGCCGCCGGCGCCTCGGTGTCCTTCGTCGAGATCGAGACCGATCGCGGCCACGACGCCTTCCTGCTCGACGAGCCGGAGCTGTTTGCCGCCATCAACGGCTTCATCGCCTCGGCGGCTCGCGCCAGGGGGCTCAGCGCATGATCCCTGAAGATTGCAGGCTTTCCGAACCGCATCTTGCGCCAGGCATCAGCGCATGACCCCGAAAAGTTGCAGACATTTCGGACCGGGATCATGTGCCAGGCAGCGCATGACCCCGAAAAGTTGCAGACTTTTCGGATCGGGATCATGCGCCAGACAAAAGGCACGATCATGAGCGTCAACCACGCCCAGCGCGTGGACCTCGAAGTCGTCGCCGATCTCATCCCGGCCCAGTCGCGGGTGCTGGACGTCGGCTCCGGTGATGGCCTGCTGCTCGAATTGCTGCAGGCGACGAAGCAGGTCGACGGCCGCGGGATGGAACTGTCGCAGCGCGGCGTCAACGAATGCGTGGCGCGCGGCCTGTCCGTCATCCAGGGCGACGCCGACAAGGACCTCAAATTCTATCCGGACAAGGGTTTTGATTTCGTCGTCCTGTCGCAGACCTTGCAGGCGACCCGCAACCCGAAGCTGGTGCTCGACGAATTGCTCAGGATCGGCAAGCATGCCATCGTTTCCTTCCCCAATTTCGGACACTGGCGGGTGCGCCTTTCACTGTTCCTCGAAGGGCGGATGCCGGTGACCAAGGACCTGCCCTATTCCTGGTACGACACGCCCAACATCCATTTCTGCACCATTCGCGACTTCGTCAATCTCTGCGAAGAGCTCGGCGCAACGGTGGAAAAGGCAACCGCGCTCGACGCCAATGGCCAGAAAATCGGCCTCTCGATGCCATGGTGGTTCTGGAATTTCTTTGGCCAGCAAGCGGTGTTCCTGCTGAAGCGATAACGGCCGTCGCTCTAGCGATTAAGTTCCGGAAAATAAGGATCGGAGAAAAACCGCCGATCGCGCTCGCCTTGCAAACAGTCGACCGGTGCTGCCGCATCGACCCGGATCGATCCGGGATTGGCGCCGGGACCGGCAACACCGCTGACCTCCAGGACCAGCTTGCGGCGTATGGCGGTCACGAATTCAGAAGCGGCATAGACCGGCAGCACGAAGGAGCCTGGCCCGCCGGTAACGCACTCGGCATAGTATTGGTCGAGATGGCTGAAGCTGGGCGACGGGCTGATCAGGATCGGCAGGCCGTTGATGACGGTGCCCTTTGCCACCGCGGCGTCGCGTGTCGTGGTGACGGGCGTCCCGGTATTGTTGGGGCCATCGCCTGAAATGTCGATGACGCTGCGCGTCGCGTCGAAAGCGGCTCCATCCAAAAGCTTGGCGCCGAAGGCGAGCGCACCGGAAATCGAGGTGCCGCGAAAGCTCCTGAACGGGCGCGCCTCGATCTTGTCGGCGAAAGCGTTGGCGCTCTCAGCATTGTCGATGACCTGCCATGCAATGACCGCATCGTCGCGGACGGTGCCTGCCCATTCGAAATAGGCCAGCGCGATGCGGCCGGTCACACCCGAACGCACCGCATTGATGAAGTCAGGGTGGCGCAGCGCCTCGACATAGCCGGCGCGCTGCAGGGCGAATTCCTTTTCGTCTATGGAGTGCGAAATGTCGACCGCCAGCACCAGTTCGACGTCCACTGCAATGGTATCGGCGGGCGTGGCCAGTGGCGCTGCCTGGGCGCAGGCGAGGCAGGCAAGCAGGCTAATGCATGTCGCCCAAAAGTGCGCAGCGGTTTTGGGGTAACGACATGGAAAGAAACAAAGGCTTAAAGCGTGTCGCATGAATCTCTTCAACGGGACGCGCTTTAAGCGCGTCAAGCATGGTTCCAACGCCGCAGGCTTGCGAACTATACCGGCGATCTTTCGCCGCGATCACGGCGAAATAAAGCTTGGCGGCGCATAGTCGGCTACGTCTCTTGGTAGGCTGCGGCGACGGCCGGGGGTGGTTCGATCGCGCCGGCCCTGACACGGACTGGCTTGAGAGCCGGTCGCTCGACGTCTTTCACGATCGCCAATGAGCGTGGAAAGAATTCAATGTTCTGCTGGCCACGGCCGATATTGGGATCGCGGCGCTGGCGAGACGCGCCTCCAGCATCGACAGCACCCGCCTCAGCGTTGCGCCGTCGAACGTGTCCAAAGCCTCGTCGATGATCACCCATTTCGGCTGCCGCAAGACCAGTCGGGCAAAGGCAAGCAGGCGCTGCTCGTCATCGCTCAATTCACGCTCCCAGCGCGCCGAGCGGTCGAGCGAGGACGACAGACGCCCAAGACCGACCTCGGCAAGCACCGCCGAGATCTCGGCGTCGCTGACCGCGGCATCGGCGCGGTCGAGTACCTCGCGCAGCGTGCCGAGCGGGAAATAGGGCTTGCGGGGAACGAAGGCGGACACCTCTCCGGCCGGCATGCCGATCCGCCCGCTTCCCCACGGCCACAGACCGGCAATGGCGCGAAAGAACAGCGTCTTGCCGGCGCGCGGATCTCCGGTGATCATGACGCGCTCGCCGGCGCGGATTTCGACATGGGGTTCGGCGAGCTTCGTACATCCGTCCCGCGACGCAACCTCGAGATTCTCGAATGTCAGCCTGCCATTCGGATTTTCGCCGATCATGATGCGTTCTTCGGTGTCGTGCAGCACATCCGTTTCACCGAGCGCGATGCGGAAATCGGCGACGCGCATCAGCGTGGCGCGCCAATCGGCGATGCCGCCGATATTGTTGATGAACCAGCGCAACGAGGCATGCACCTGGTTGAAGGCGCCAACAGCCATCATCAGCCCGCCGAAGCTGATATCGCCGGCGAAATAGACCGGCGAGGCGACGAGGATCGGCGCGACGACGGTGATCCAGCCATAGGTGTCCGTCACCCAGGAAAGATTGATCTGGGCGCTGTAGATGCGCCGCATCGCGCCCAGCACCGTGCCGAGGTCGAGCTCGAGCCGTCGTCTGGCGTCGGCCTCGCCATGCGCAAGCGCGATGGCGTCGACATTCTCGTTGACGCGGACCACCGAGGAGCGCAGCTCCGCCTCACGCGTATAGCGGTCGCTGTTGAAGCGGATGAGCGGCCGTCCGACCAGCCAGCTCAGCCAGGAGGCGGTGCCGGCATAGAGGATCGCGGCCCACACCATGTAGCCCGGAATGGCCAGCGAATAGCCGCCGATATGGAAGACGAAGCCCGAAGACAGCGACCATAAGACGCCGACGAACGAAACAAGCAGAATGAACGACTGCAACAGCCCTATGCCGAGACCGGTGGAAAGGTCGGAGAGATGTCCGGCATCCTGCTGCAGGCGCTGGTCAGGGTTGACGCCGATGGCGCCGGCGTTGGCGAGCCGGAAGGCGCGCGCCGGCCGCATCCATTCACCGATCAGATCGAGGGTCAACGCCTCACGCAGCTTCAGCCGGATCATCTGGTCGAGCCAGGTCTGGCCGACATTGAGCACCAAAAGCCCGCCGGCGATGGCGGCAAAGACCAGAAGCTGGTGCAGGAAACCCTGCATGTCGCGCCGAGCCAGCGCGTCATAGAAGGGCTCGTTCCAGCGATTGAGCAGAACCTGCCCGATCGAGGTTGCCACAATGACGGCGACTATGCCGACGCAGGCCCAGAGCAGGTGTTTGCGGATCGGCGAGGTCCCCAGCGCCGCTTGATCGTCGCCAATTGGTCGCGCAAGCTGCTGGCCTCGATCGACGCGGCAGCCGGCTTGGCGCTCCCTTCCACATCCGGATAATCAGCCATTGGTGAAGTCCTTGAATTCGGAAGCGGTGCTGAAACCGATGAACAAGTCGACTCAACCGGGTACCAAACCCGCTCTCGACAGATAGGTGAGAAAAAGCGCGATTCCGATCACGAACATGTCATCGACGGATCGGCGATGTCGCCTTCCCGGTCGGCGATATCCGGCCGAGCCTTGTGGCGCCGTGCGGCGAGAATACCGGCACGAAGACGCGGCGAGAGGCGCGCTGGACAACTGGCACGCCCTGATAGAGCCGCTTCTGCGCCTCGACCACGATGACGCCGGAAAAGATCGGCCAGAACCTGCGGCCGGCGCGCTCCAGCACATTGTGGAACTGCATCATGAAGCGTCGCCGCGACGGCGGGAAGAACAGGGCATCGGACCAGGCCGCGGGCGTGAAATTCGCTTCGCGCAGCAACTCGGTGAGCTGGCCGCGCGAGAAAGGCCGGCCGCTGCCAAAAGGCGTATGCTCGAAACGGGCCCAGACACCGCGCCGGTTGGGCACGACGATGACGACGCGGCCGGCAGGCGACAGCACCCGCCAGATTTCGTTCAGCGTCTCGCGAGGGTTCTCGGCATGTTCGAGCGAATGGACGAGCAGCATGCGATCGATGGAGGCATCGACCAGCGGCAATTCCTCGTCAAAGACCAGTGCGGTCGCGGTCGGCCCCGTAGCCGGCCAGACCACCGCGCCTTGCGTCGCCGGCATGAAGGCAAAGACACGCTCCGCGTCGGTGCCGAATCGCTCCAGCCACGGCAAGGTGTAACCGAGGCCGACCAGCCGCTCATTGGGCACGACAGCCCAAATCGAGGACAACGCCATGGTGATCGAGCGTTCGGCCAAGCGCCCGAGCGTGGTCGAATAGAAGGAGCGAATGTCGACGATATCGGAATGCATGCGCGGGACGGTATCTTCGATGCTGTCCAAGTTCAACAAAGCGCCAAGTTCTACAAAGGCGCCAAGTTCTACAAAGGCGGATGACATCCGTGGGCAAGCGCCCTATGTCTGCGGCGACTGCTGCATCGATTTCGATTTCGGAAAGCACGATGCAGCAGATAAAAAGTGTTAGAGCGTCCTTTGTGCGTCCAACTGGACGTACGGCGCTCTAGAGCAATTCCAAGAAAAGTGTGAAACGGTTTTCCCGGGAAAAGCGCGTAGCACTTCCCTAGGGAATTGCGCAAAACAAAGAGATAGAGCGGTTCGGCGCTTCCGTGAAACGATGAACCGCTCCAGTGGAGAGACGCCATGCCGGTTGAAATCGAACAGTTCATGTGCCGCAGTGACAATTTCGGCGTGCTGGTGCATGACCCGAAAAGCGGCCAGACCGCAATCATCGACGCGCCCGAGGAGGCGCCGATCCTGGCCGCGATCGAGCGTACCGGCTGGACGCCGACGATGATCCTGACCACCCATCACCATGTCGACCATGTCGAGGCCAATCTGGCGCTGAAAGAGCGCTTCAAGCTGCGCATCGTCGGACCGGAGGCGGAAAAGGCCAAAATCCCCGGCATCGACGAAACCGTCGAGCAAGGTTCGGTCATCCACCTCGGCGACGAGAGGATCGACGTGATCGCCACGCCCGGCCACACGGCGGGCCATGTTTCCTATCATCTGCCGGCATCGAGAGTGGCGTTCACCGCCGACACGCTGTTCGCGCTCGGCTGCGGCCGGCTGTTCGAATGCAAGCCGCCGGTGATGTATGATTCGCTGAAAAAGCTCGCGGCACTTCCGGCCGAGACGGTCGTTTATTGCGGCCATGAATACACGCTTTCCAACGCCCGCTTCGCGCTGACCGCCGACCCGACCAATTCGGCGTTAAAGGAGCGCGCTGCGAAAATCGAGGCGCTGCGCGCCGACGGCAAGCCGACGCTGCCGACCACGATCGGCGAAGAACTGTCGACCAATCCGTTCCTGCGCTGGCACGACCCGGCAATCCGCAAGCATCTCGGCATGGAGAACGCCTCCGACGCCGAAGTGTTCGCCGAGATCCGCAAGCGCAAGGACGATTTCTGAGCACCATTGATGGTGACCACTTCCGCCGAAATCATCGCAACGCTCGGCCTGAAACCGCATCCGGAAGGCGGCTGGTATGCCGAAACCTTTCGCGATGGCGCGGAAGGCGCGCGCGGCCATTCGACCGCGATCTATTTCCTTTTGGAGCAGGAGCAAGTGTCGGCCTGGCACCGTGTCAAGGACGCGGCCGAGGTCTGGCACTTCTATGCCGGCGCCCCGCTGGCGCTGTCGATACATCGGGAAAACGGGCCGGTGTTCGAGCAGGTGCTCGGCACGGCATTAGCGGCGGGCGAGCGGCCGCAGATCGTCGTGCCGGCAGGCTGGTGGCAGTCGGCACGCAGCCTGGGCGAGTGGACACTGGTCGGCTGCACCGTGGCTCCGGGCTTCGACTTCGCCGCCTTTGAACTGGCCGAATCGGGCTGGCAGCCGGGAACGACTTAGTTGAGATTCGGGTCAGGCATCCACTAATATCGACCGGCTTAACCCAGCAGAAAACCCATCGTGATCGCCAGCTGGGCGGCGTAATACAGCATCCAGACCGCGTGGCGCATCCAGACGCGGTGCGGCGAGATGGCGGTCAGCAGGAACTTTTCCGAGGCGAGCAGCCCGTCGGACGCCATGAACAGCACGGCGCCGCCGACAACCCAGATATTGCTCAGCGTCAGGGCTGAAATTCCCATGGCGAGGATTGCCGCGATATAGACGCTGACCGGAAGGCGCAAGGCGGGGCCGACACGGCGCCAGAGCGCAAAAAACATGGCGAGCGCGAACACGGCCATTGCCAGGGCAATCGCCGCGCGCCACGGCTCGGCCGAGAGTAGCCCGATCCCACCGCCGGAGCGTAGGAACAGCGCGATGTAAAGCCCATGCGCGACGAGAAAACTGGCCAGCCCGCCGAGAAAAGCCCTTTCACCGTCGCGCGACAGCAACGCATCGCCGATGGCGCTGAGCGCCAGCGCCGCGACGAGCAGCCACGGACCGCCCTGTAGCGATGCCAGCACGGCAAGCATTGCCACGGCCAGCGTCTTGACCGCAGAACGCGCAAGCTTCGGCGGCATGCCGATGGTGAAGGCGTAGATCACCGCCGCCGCCAGCGAAAACAGCAGCGTCGCATTGGCGTTGGCGTCGATGCCGCCGGGAAACGGCATCATGCCTCGGCCTCGCTCGTTGCCCTCTTGCGCAAGAACAGCGATTTCGCCGCAAGCGCTGCCCCGCCGGTGATCAGCACGCAGGCGGCGAGGATGCGCAGGGACGGCTCGGCGAAACCGGCCGATATCAGCACCAGCGTCGACAGCAGTGGGGCGGCATAGCTCGCCGCGCCCAGCACCTGGATATTGCCGCGCTTGACCCCGATATCCCAGGCGTAGAAGGCCGCGCCCACCGGCATCAGGCCGAGGCCGAGCACGGCCAGCCACTGGCCGGCGCCGACAGGCAGCACCGTCTCTTCCAGCATGAGATGGCAGATAAGGGAAAGCGCTGCCGTGGCCGCACAGAACCAGGTGACAATGCTGGTCGGCACCGACGGGAAGCGCCGCGACAACAGCGAATAGCAGGACCATAGCACGGCGCAAACGCCGGCCATCGCATAGCCGAAGGCATAATTTGCGTCAAAGGCAATCCCGCCGCCCTTGGTGACGATCAGGACAGTGCCGGCAAGGCCGAGCAGCGCGCCGACGACATGGTTCCAGGCCAGCCGCTCGCCCGGCATCAGCGCCGATCCGAGCACGATCAGCAGCGGCCAGAGATAGGCGATGAGGCTCGCCTCGACCGCCGGCGCGTTGCGCAGCGCGGTGAAGTAGAAAAAGTGATAACCGAACAGGCCGGCAATACCGATCACCCACACTTGCGGCGGTATCTTCTCGCTGCTGGCGGCGGCCGGCATGAACAGCCGCGCGACGAGCCCGACGCCGGTGCCGATCGTGAAGGTGATCGCCGAAAGCAGGAATGGCGGCACCGCACCGGAAGCGTCCGTAAGCAGCGCCAGCAGCGCCCACATGGCGATCGCCGAGAAGCCGATCAATGTTGCGCGCCCCATGTCCGTCTCCGGCGGCGCGCCATCGCGCCTATTCTGTTGCTTCGAACCGCTCCGCGCTGACGGTGAGAGTGCCGATTTTCGTGCTGACCGTGGCGTGGATCGGCGCATATACGCCGGTTTGGCCGACCGGTGCAAACGTCACCATGATGCGGCTGCGATCCTTCAGGTACTTCAAGGCTTTGCGGTTCTTGCGGTAACCCGCCACCGGCTCAAAGCCAAGCCTGCAGGTGACGGTCTCGCCCTTGTAGCCGCGCACGGAGGTCGAGCCTTTCGAATCGTAGGTCAGCGTCAGATTTGCGCGCATCTCGCCGTCATAGAGTTTCACCGTGCGTCCGCAGACCTTGTCGAGGCTATCGGCATGGATGACGGTGGCGGCCATCGGATCAAGCACCGACGCGAGATGGCTGGCGCCCAGCGGTATCCAATTCTTGGGATTGCGCTTCTTTGGCGCAGGCACGACCCTGGTCGCGATAACAGTGCCATTGGCGAACTGGATATCGATCATCGACGCCTTCTCGCCTGACTTGTAGTCGGCGCGGAACGCTTGCGGCTGCAATCGCTTGCCCGAAATCTTGCCCTTCGACGAGACCCTGCCCCGCGTGTCGTCGAAGATTGTGGCGAGGCCGGCGCTGGAGACGCTGCCCTCGATCGAATAGGCATCGCCGTCGTAATTGCTGGAAAAGCTTGCCTTCGCCACCGAGAAGCCGTGGACCGAAACCGTATACTCGCCCTTGAAGGATTGTGGCGTGGCGGCAGACGTTGCCATCGGCAGCGCAACGGCAAGCGAGGCAAGGAGAGCATGAGACGAACGAAGCATGGCGGGATCGATCCTCGATTTTTCAGCGGAAGCGGACAACTCCGGCCTGGCATCTCCTTGTGCGACCGCTTATAGGCTGAATTCCGGCCTTTATGTGAAAGGCGTCGTCACACCCGCGCGCAAGCCGGAGCTTGACGCATCGGCGAAATGCAACTATGGAACGCCAACTTTTTCCATAAGGCCGCCTGACCGAAACCGCGCGCCACCCGGCGCGGGTCGAATGTTTGGCCAGACCGAGAACTGAAGGTTTAGAACCATGTCCCGCACCTGCGAACTCACTGCCAAGGCAGTCATGTCCGGCAACAATGTGAGCCACGCCAACAACAAGACCAAGCGTCGCTTCCTGCCCAATCTCGTCAATGTGACGCTGATCTCGGAAGCGCTGAACCAGAATGTGCGCCTGCGCATCTCGGCCAACGCGCTGCGTTCGGTCGAGCATCGCGGCGGCCTTGATGCGTTCCTGGCCAAGGCCGACGCCAAGGAGCTGTCGCAGCGCGCGCGCCTGCTGAAGAAGCAGATCGCCAAGAAGCTTGCCGAACAGCCGGCCGCTTAATTTTTTCAGGCAACCGCCTTCCAAGGAGTGTCGTCCGAACTCGGCATGACACCCGCTGGTTCCATTACCCAGGATAAAAAAATGAATTTTTTCTCCCGATCTCTGCCCTTTGTTGCGTCCATGGCGTTTGTCGTGGTGGCGTCGAACATCCTTGTGCAGTTCCCGCTGCAAGGTGCGATCGGCGGCCTTTCGCTGGCCGACATTCTGACCTGGGGCGCCTTCACCTATCCCTTCTCCTTCCTGGTCACAGACCTTGCCAACCGCCGCTACGGCCCAGCCGTGGCGCGCCGGATCGTGGTTGTCGGCTTCACGGCGGCGGTGATCTGCTCGGTCGTCATCCCGCCCTTGCTGTTCCGCTACGGTCTGATCGAGTTCGAAACGGCCGCCGATCGGCTGGTCCGCATTGCGGCGGCTTCCGGCACCGCGTTCCTGATCGCGCAACTGCTCGACGTGACCGTGTTCAACCGGCTGCGCCGGCAGAGCTGGTGGCGGGCGCCGATCGTCGGCACGCTGGTCGGCTCGGTGTTCGACACTGCCGTATTCTTCACCGTCGCCTTTTCGGCGGCCTTCGCCTTCGCTGGCCCGAACGATGGCTTTGCGCTCGAAACCGCGCCGCTGATGGGCGTGCTGCCGGTCGAGACCATGCGCTGGGTGTCATGGGCGCTCGGCGACCTCGGCGTGAAGCTGATCATCGCCGTGGTGGCGCTGATCCCCTACCGGCTGCTTGCCGCCCGCTGGAGCCAGCCTGCACTGGCGGCATAGAGCATGATCCCTGAAAGTGGGAACCGGTTTTCGGAAAAGATCATGCTCATGGGGTCTCGAGCATGATCCCATGGGTCCAGATCGATACCGCGAAAACGCCCGACGGCGACCACGAACTCCGCCTGAAACAACGCGGCGCCGAATTCTCGATCATGCTCGGCTCGAACGAGCTGATGAACAGCCGCCTCAGCGGCTCCGAGGAAGCGCTGGCGAGATTATCCTGCCAAAGGATTGCCGGCCGCCGGCAGCCGAAAATCCTGATCGGCGGGCTGGGCATGGGTTTCACGCTGCGCGCCGCGCTTGCCGAGCTTGGCGCCGATGCCGGTTTCGTTGTCGCCGAGTTGGTGCCAGCCGTCGTGGCGTGGGCGCGCGGCCCGATGGCGGCGGTGTTCGGCGGCTGTCTCGACGATCCGCGCGTGACTATTCGCGAGGCGGATGTCGGGCAGATCATACGATCTGAAGCCTCGGCCTGGGATGCCATCCTGCTCGATGTCGACAATGGGCCGGAAGGGATCGTCCACAAGGCCAATGACGCTCTTTACAGTATAGCCGGGCTGATCAGCACGAGAGCAGCGCTCAAGCCCGGCGGCGTGCTGGCGGTCTGGTCGCAGGGACCCGACAGCGGTTTTACCCGCAGGCTCAAGCAGGCGGGCTTCGCGGTCGAGGAAGTTAGGGTCCGCGCCAATGGCAAGCGCGGCGCCCGCCACGTCATCTGGATCGCGACCAACGAGCAATAGGTCGAATTCTCTTTGCGAAGCTGCGAAATATCGAAGAGCGCGAGACGGCAGCTCGCCATCAGCCAATCGCCGGCCGCACGGTCTCAATCTTCGTGCAGGACAAACTCCAGATAGAGATTGCGCTGTAGCATCGAGTGGTTGTCGTCGGAGATCAGCGACACCATCAGTGCGCCGTCGCCGCGGGTCCAGACGTCGAGCCCTTCCATATTGTCGATCTGGTAGGCCATGTCGGCTTCCATTAGCACCGGCCCGTCGGCAACGGCGCCGTTCTCGACGCTTTCGCCATAGATGCGCCGCAGCCGCATCTTGACGCCGCCGGCCATCGAAAAGCTGCGCTCCAAAAGCAAGAGGTCGCCGTCCGGCAGGAAGGCGCCGTCGGTGATGTCGAAATTGCCGTTACGCTTGACGGTGAAGACGCCCTTGTGCGGCCCTTCGATAACAGCCGCATAGATGTTGCCTGATGTGTCGAGGCTCTTCTCCGACACCACGACCAGCCCGCCTTGGTGCTGGCCGTTAGGATGGGCGTGGGTGATGGTCTCGAAGCCGCGATTCCGGCGAAGCTCCCAGGCTGGAATCAGGAAATCCAATTGCTTGAACGGCGGTTCCATATCGTGCGGGTCGATCTTGAACTGGGAAACACGGTGGGTGCGCTCGAAGCCCACCGTGGCAATGCCGTCCTTGACCGCAAGGCCTTCGGCGTCAACCTCCCATTTCTCGTCGATCAGCTGGCCCGGCTCGTCCATCTGCTGCATACGGAAATTCCGCATGCCCGATGGGCGCTTGTCGGCATCATGGGTAACCGTGCCGAAGAACCAGAAACCGGTATCGGCGACGCCGATGAAATCACTGCCGGGCTTGAGGAAGCGAAACGCCGACAGCGCGCCGAAATCGCGTGTCGGCGAGGTCATTTCCAGCCCGCCGACGAATTCGAGCGGGCCGAACCGCTTTTCGTCACGGCCGATGTGAAACCGGTCTATCAGCCGTGCCGAGATTTCGATCGGCTCGACCGAAACGGTGCCAGCGGCGATGCAAGGCGACAGGGCGATGCCGGCAACGAACAGCGCTGTGGCGGCGAAAAGCGTCTGCCGAAAGCCGCCGCCCGAAAAAATCATCCGGCGCGCCGCATGCCGCCGCGTCGCGTGTCCCGCGTACTTTCCTCGCCAAACAGCGAGGCCAGTTGCTCGGTCATGGCGCCGGCCAGTTCCTCGGCATCGACGATGGTGACGGCGCGGCGATAGTAGCGGGTAACGTCGTGGCCGATGCCGATGGCCAAAAGCTCGACCGGCGAGCGCGTCTCGATCAGTTCGATCACCGCGCGCAGATGCCGTTCGAGATAGTTGCCCGGATTGACTGACAGCGTCGAATCGTCGACCGGCGCGCCGTCCGAGATCATCATCAGGATCTTGCGCTGCTCCGGCCTGGCGATCAGGCGGTTGTGCGCCCATAGCAGCGCCTCGCCGTCGATGTTTTCCTTAAGCAGGCCCTCGCGCATCATCAGGCCGAGATTGCGCCGCGCCCGCCGCCACGGATGGTCGGCGGATTTGTAGATGATGTGGCGCAGATCGTTGAGCCGGCCGGGATTCGGCGGCTTGCCTTCCTTCAGCCATTTCTCGCGTGCCTGCCCGCCCTTCCAGGCGCGGGTGGTGAAGCCGAGGATCTCGACCGAGACGCCGCAGCGTTCCAGCGTGCGCGCCAGAATGTCGGCGCAGGTGGCGGCGACCGTGATCGGCCGGCCGCGCATCGAGCCCGAATTATCGAGCACCAGCGTCACCACCGTGTCGCGGAATTTGGTGTCACGCTCCTGCTTGAAGGACAGCGGCTGCATCGGATCGATGACGACGCGCACCAGCCGCGCCGGATCGAGATAACCCTCTTCGAGATCGAAATCCCAGGACCGGTTCTGCTGCGCCATCAGGCGCCGCTGCAGCCGGTTGGCCAGCCGGCCGACAACGCCGGACAGGTTGGCAAGCTGCTTGTCGAGGAAAGCGCGCAGCCGATCTAATTCCTCTTCCTCGCACAGGTCCTCCGCACCCACCGTCTCGTCGAAGGCGGTGGCGAAGACCTTGTAGTCGATCTCCTTCGACAGATTGGTGAAGGGATTGTCGTTGCGGCGCGCCTCGCCGGGCGTCTCGGCATCGACGTCGTCATCGTCGGCCAGGTCGTCGGCGGTGGCATCGGATGCCTCCGTCTCGGCCGACTGCTCGTCGTCGGACGACGCTTCGGTGTCGTCGGACTGCGACTGCTCAGAGCCGGAATCGTCCTCGCCGCCCTCCTCGCTCTGCTCCTCGCCTTGCGGCTGGTTGTCGTCATTGTCCTCCGAGTCTTCCGTCTCCTGGTCGTCGCCGAGTTCCTCGGCCATTTCCATGGAAGCCAGCATCTCGCGCACGACACGGGCGAAGGCCTGCTGGTCGTCGAGCTTTGCCGACAGTCCGTCGAGATCGGCACTTGCCTTCTCCTCGACCCACGGGCGCCAGAGATCGACCAGCCGCTCGCCGCTCTTCGGCACGGCGCGGCCGGTCAGCTTTTCGCGCACCATCAGGGCCAGCGCTTCCTCGATCGGCGCATCCGCCTTATCCCTGACGTCGATGAGGTTGGCCCTGGCGTATTTGTCCTCGAGCATCGAGCCGATATTGTCGGCGACGCCTTGCATGGCGCGGGAGCCGATCGCCTCGACGCGGGCCTGCTCGACCGCATCGTAGATGGCGCGGGCCTGTTTGCCGTCCGGCGCCAGCCTGGTGTGGATGCGCGTGTCGTGGCAGGCGCGCTTCAACGCCATGGAATCGCCGAGACCGCGGGTGATGGCGATGTCGGCCTTCGAGGCTTTTTTCGGCAGTTCAGGGAGCCGGGCGCGGCTGCCGGCGAGCGCTGGCCGATCCTTGGCGAAACCGACTTCGAGGTCCTTGTCGCCGGCAATCGCGCGCATGCAGACGGTGACGGCGCGCTTGAAGCTGTCGGCTTCAGAACCCGTCTTCGACTTGTTGCGCGTGTTGTCGCCCGGACCCGCCATCGATCATTCCTTGGAGCATGACCCCGAAAATCAGAATCGAGCCATGCTTAGCCCAGCACCACATTGGCGGCCGATTCGGGCAAATCCTGGCCGAAGGCGCGCTGGTAGAACTCGGCCACGAGCGAACGTTCCAGCTCGTCGCACTTGTTGAGGAAGGTCAGCCTGAACGCCATGCCGATATCGCCGAAGATCTCGGCATTCTCGGCCCAGGTGATGACTGTGCGCGGGCTCATCACAGTCGACAGGTCGCCATTGATGAAGGCCGAACGCGTCATGTCGGCGACGCGCACCATCTTGTTGACGATCTCCTTGCCTTTGACGTCGCGATAGTGCTTGGCCTTGGCCAGCACGATGTTCACCTCATTGTCGTGCGGCAGATAGTTCAGCGTGGTGACAATCGACCAGCGGTCCATCTGCGCCTGGTTGATCTGCTGGGTGCCGTGATAGAGGCCGGTAGTGTCGCCGAGGCCGACGGTGTTGGCGGTCGAAAACAGCCGGAACGCCGGATGCGGGCGGATGACCCGGCTCTGGTCGAGCAGCGTCAGCCGGCCGGACGACTCCAGCACGCGCTGGATGACGAACATCACGTCCGGGCGGCCGGCATCGTACTCGTCGAAGCACAGCGCGACATTGTGCTGGTAGGCCCAGGGCAGGATGCCGTCGCGGAATTCGGTGATCTGCAGCCCTTCCTTGACGACGATGGCGTCCTTGCCGACGAGGTCGATGCGGCTGACATGACTGTCGAGATTGACGCGCACCATAGGCCAGTTGAGGCGGGCGGCGACCTGCTCGATATGCGTCGACTTGCCGGTGCCGTGATAGCCCGACACCATGACGCGGCGGTTGTAGGCAAAGCCGGCGAGGATCGCCATCGTCGTGTTCTTGTCGAACAGATAGTCGGGATCGATGTCGGGCACATGCTCGCTCGTCACCGAATAGGCCGGCACCACCATCTTGGACTCGAAGCCGAATTTCTCCTTCACCGACACGGTGCTGTCGGGCAGGTTGGCGATGTCGCGATCGACCTTGTTCATCTTTATCAACGTCTCCACGGGCGAACGCCGCGTTTCGCCGGCAATCGATTTTGTTCGGGGGCGGTCTTAGAGCCTTTTCCAACCTTATGAAAGTTGGAAAACGACACGAACCGAATGGTCGCTCAGCACAATCCTGCCTGCTTGAGCACGCGATAGGCCTGGAGCACATCGCGGAACCGGTCTTCCGAACCTCTGTCGCCGCCATTCGCATCCGGATGGTGGCGTTTCACCAGTTCCTTATAACGCGCCTTGATATCCTTGCCAGTCGCCTTTGTATCAAGGCCAAGCGTTTCCAGCGCCTTGGCCTCAAGCGGCTTGGCCTTGCGCTCACGCGCTTCGCGCGGATCCTTCGGGCCTTTGAACAGGTCGAACGGATCGCGCATCCGGTTGTAGTAGCCGGCGCGGCCGGAACGCTGCTGGGCGAAATCGGGCGAGGAGCGCGTCGAGGCGCCGTTGACGCCCATCTTCCAGGTTGGCCGGTGGCCGGTCATCGCTTCCTTCTGGAAGCGGGCGATCTCGGTATCGGGCACACCGGAGAAATAGTTGAAGCCCTTATTGTACTCGCGCACATGATCGAAGCAGAACTGGAAATATTCGCCCTCCTTCATGCGCCCGACCGGCGCGCGATGGGTGCCGGCCTCCTTGCAACCGTCCCATTGGCAGATCGGCGAGCGCGACTTCAGCTCCGCATCCTTCTCCGGGCGGATGCGAATTTTTTCGAAATATTTGGGGTACGGTTTCATCTCACCCATTTATGGGCTGTTCGCTGGTGCGAAACAAGAATTGACATTTTCGCAATGATCGCCCTAACCGCTGAATCGCGGCATAAAGCGGGCGATCGGCGAATTTTGTCGCGGCAACGGCACCGCGCGTCCTTCCGGACGCGCAAAGGGCGCCGATTTTCGGGGGCCATGCGCCCGATATGTGGTGAAGGGAAGTACGAATGTCCATACAGTCAACGATGGAAGGCAAGTTGAAGAAGGCGTTCTCGCCGGAGCGGCTGGTCATCATCAACGAAAGCCATCTGCATGCCGGCCATCACCATCAGGACTCCGATCATCACGGCACTTATGACGGCACCGGCGAGACGCATTTCCGCGTCCGCATCGTCTCTTCAGCCTTTGCCGGCATGAGCCGCATCGAGCGCCATCGCGCGGTCAACGCGTTGCTGGCCAACGAGCTGAAGGCTGGTGTCCACGCGCTGGCGATCGAGCCGGCCGCGCCGGACGAAAAGACCAGGTGGTAGGCCCCAGCCGAGCGCTGTCTTCAGGAAAATCATCACTGCACGGGTCAAGGCGTCGCCTTCGTCGCCGAAGTCGCGGTTGATCGACATGTGCGAATAAGCGCTGCCGTCGAACATTGTCACCTCCGTTCCGGTCGCCCGCAGGCGCTCGGCGAAGGCCCGTGAGGCCGCCGCACGACCCGATGCACGCGAATAGGCGATGAAGGTCGGCGGATGTTTGCGGCTCCCGACATGGGTGGCCGGCGACAGCGCGCGCCACTGCGCCGGGTCGGGAAAGGCCCGGGCATAAGCCGGTGTCATGCCGCCGCTCCTCGCAAGCGCCTCCAGATCATAGGCCCTGGTATCGTTCAGAACCAGCGCCGCGACGCCGGGCAGACCGCCGCGCAGCCCGGTTAGTGCGGCGAGATGGCTGCCGGCCGAATGGCCCATCACCGCTATCCGGTTCGGATCGCCGCCGTATCTGGCGATGTTGGCGCGCACGTAACGATATGCCTGCTCGACATCGTCGGCCTGGGTGGCGACATCAGCCTTAGGCAGCATCCGGTAGTCGATCGAGACGAAGCAGAAACCATTGTCGAGCAGGAAGCCCGGCTTGACGTCGACGTTGGTGCGATTGCCGGCCCGCCAGGCACCGCCATGGATGAAAAAGACCACAGGGAGGCAGCTTGCGCCATCGCGCAAGTAGATGTCGAGCCTGGCGGGGTCCGTAATCGAAGCTTTGCGGAGATGGCGAAAGCCGGCGCGACGCCGCCGAAGCGCTGGCCGGCAACAATGCCATCGACATCAAAAGCAGGGTTCGCCGATCGATCACCGTCATCTCCAGACAGCCCAGTCGAAAGTGCATGCCGGCGCGGCGAGCGTCCAGTCAAGGATTGGTTAGCCGCGACAGAACCTACCAGAACTAATGCATGTCGCCCAAAAGCATGCCCTCGGGCCTGACCCGAGGCTGCGCCGGTTTTGGGACAACGAGATGCATAAAAAACAAGAATTTAAAGCGCGTTACATGAATCTTTCAGTCGCAGCGCTTTAAATGTCGCCAGCCGGTCTGATCCTCAGCCTTGCGATCCGGTTCTTGTCGCGCTTCATGACGACGAAGCGCTTGCCGTGAAAGGTGAAAGCCTGCTTCTCGTCCGGGATCAATTGTGTCTCGTGGATGACGAGACCGGCAATGGTGGTGGCTTCTTCGTCCGGCAGGTTCCAGTCGAGCGCCCGGTTCAGGTCGCGGATCGACACGGTGCCGTCGACGACGACGGAGCCGTCGGCTTCCTGCTTGACGCCCTGCATATCGATATCATGCTCGTCGGCGATCTCGCCGACGATCTCCTCGATGATGTCCTCCAGCGTCACCAGCCCCTCGACCTCGCCATACTCGTCGACGACGACAGCGAAATGCGCCTTGCGGCGCAGGAACGCGTTGAGCTGTTCCTGCAGCGTCGTGGTATCAGGCACGAACCACGGTTTTGAAGCGATCTTCATCACGTCGATCTTGGAAAAGTCGTTGCCGACATCGTTCAGCGCGCGCAGCAGGTCCTTGGCATGCAGCACGCCGACGATGTTGTCGAGCGAGCCCTTCCACAGGGGCATGCGGGTATGCGGGCTCTGCAGGATCTCGCGCACCACCGCTTCCGGCGGATTGTCGGCATTGACCGAGCGCATGTTGGTGCGGTGGACCATGACGTCGGACACTTCGAGTTCGTCGAGATCGGACAGGCGGCCGATGCGGGCGCGATCCACGGGCACCACCTGGCCGTCGCGCCGAGAATCGTCGACGGCACCGCGCGATTCATCGTGATTCGAATGCTTCGGCCCGCTGCGCTGCAGTTCATAGCCGAAGGCGGCGAGCAGGCGCACCCGAAAGGCGAACGCGAGCAGGCCGAGCCCGGCAAGGACAGCAGCGACGATCCAGCCGGCCTCGTTCATCCCGGTCGGCTCTTCGGCTGACCCGGGCTGCCTTTCGGCTGACCCGGGCGGCTTTGCTGACCCGGGCGGCTTTCCTGCCGACCCGGGCGGCTTTGCTGACCCGGATGGTTCTCCCTCAGGAACGACAGCACTTCCGACGCCGGCACATCCCTGGCCACGAAGGCCTGGCCGATGCCGCGCGTCAGGATGAAGGTCAGCGCGCCGCGCGACACCTTCTTGTCCTGGGTGATGAAGGCGAGCAGCGCCTCGGCATCAGGCAATTCACCCGGAATGTCGGCCATGTGCCAGGGCAGGCCAACGGCGCGAAGATGCGCCTCGACGCGCGCCGCATCGTCGGGACTTGCCAGATTGAGGCGTGACGAGAAGCGATAGGCCAGCGCCATGCCGATGGCGACCCCCTCGCCGTGTACGAGCCGGGCGCCGTCATATTGGGTGGCGGCCTCGAGCGCATGGCCGAACGTGTGGCCGAGATTGAGCAGCGCGCGGTCGCCGGTCTCGAATTCGTCGCGGGCGACGACATCGGCCTTGGCGCGGCAGGCTTCGGCGATTGCCTCGGCCCGCTCCGGGCTGCCGGCGAACACTTGGCCCCAGTTTTCCTCAAGCCAGGCGAAGAAGTCGGGACGGTCGATGAGCCCGTATTTGGCGAGTTCGGCGTAACCCGCCCTGAATTCCCGGATCGGCAGCGTGTCGAGCACTCCGGTGTCGGCCAGCACCAGTTTCGGCTGATGGAAGACGCCGACGAGGTTCTTGCCGCGCGCACTGTTGATGCCGGTCTTGCCGCCGACCGAGGAATCGACCTGCGCCAGTAGCGAAGTCGGGATCTGCACGAAATTCATGCCGCGGCGCACGATTCCGGCGGCAAATCCGGCCAGATCGCCGATGACACCGCCGCCGAGCGCGATGACGACATCGCCGCGCTCAAGCCTGGCTGCGAGCACGCAGTCCACCACCTCTTCGAGATGCGCGAAACTCTTGGTCTTTTCCCCAGCCGGCAGCGTGATGACGGCTGGCTGGATGCCGCCCTTTTCGAGGCCGGCCTTCAACGTATCGAGGTGTGCTGCGGCGACATTGACGTCGGTGACCACCGCGGCGCGTGTGCCGGGCAGGCGGCGCGAAATCTCGCTGCCAGCGCGCAAAAGCAGGCCGGAGCCGATCAATATCGCATAGGCACGATCGCCGAGCCCGACTTCGACGGTGACTGTCGCATTGATGCTCACGAGCGCACCTCGCCTGTCGCGGACGCGACACCGAAATACCCGCAAAGCGCGTTCACCACCTCGGCCGCGATGACCTCCTTGCGATCGTCGCGGGTCGGCACGGTGACATCGGCGGCTGCGTAGACCGGATAGCGCTCGGCCATCAACCGCTCGATCACGGCGCGGGGATCGGCGCTTTTCAGGAGCGGCCGGTTTTGCTTTTTGGAAACGCGGTCCATCAAGAGCTCGATCTCGGCCTTCAGCCATACCGACACGCCATGGCCGGCAATCGCCTCCCGCGTCTGCGTGCTCATGAAGGCGCCGCCGCCCGTCGACAGCACCTGCGGGCCGTGTTCCAGCACGCGCAGGATGACGCGCTGCTCCAGCGCCCGGAACTCGGGCTCGCCATAGCGTTCGAACAGTTCCGGGACGCTCATGCGCGACACGCTTTCGATCTCCTGATCACTGTCGATGAAAGGCAGTCCCAGCATCCCCGCCACCTTGCGGCCGATCGCCGTCTTGCCAGCGCCCATAAGGCCGACAAAGACGATGGAACGGCTGCCCAGCCGGCCGAGCAGCGCGGCATGGCTCTCATCGGGAGGATTTGCTGGTAGTGCGTTCATGACACCATGATGTTTCTAAGCAGGTTCCGCAAAAGTGTCCCACGGTTTTGCGACAGAACCTGCGACAAGCCAAAGAATCTAAGCAGGCATTCGTGGGCCCAGCCCACGAATGCCTGCTTAGGCCCTCTTTGCCGGCGTATCGACATCAAAAGCCTGATTGCGTCAAGCGTGGCGCGGTCGCGCGTCGTCCGAGCTTAGTCCTTGAATTGGCCGGATTGGCGTCTCATAAGGGCACAGGGTTTGGAAACGCAGAACAAGAAGACGGGCGAAAATTGATGCCGACACTGTTCCGCTTTGTCGTGACGCTCACGATTCTGGCCGGCATTGTCTATGGCGCGATGTTCGCTCTGGCGATGTTCGTCGAGCCGAGAAAGGCCGAAATGAGCGTGCGCATTCCACCCGAAAAGCTGAATCCCCAGAAAAACTGAAGAATCAAGAAAAACTGACCCAAGAGATAATGAACAGCGCGGCCCGCATCGAAGCCTTTCTGGAAATGATGAGCGCCGAGCGCGGCGCTGCCGAAAACACGCTTTCCAGCTATCGCCGCGACCTCGAAGACGCTTCGGCCGAGATCGACGGCGGGCTCGCAGGTGCCGCCGCCGCCAATATTCGCGCCTATCTCGACGATATCGCCGCGCGCGGCTTTGCTGCCACCTCGCAGGCACGCAAACTGTCGGCGATCCGCCAGTTCTTCAAGTTCCTCTATGCTGAAGGCCTGCGCGGCGACGACCCGACCGGAACCTTGGACAGTCCGAAGAAAGGCCGGCCGCTGCCGAAGACGATGAGCGAGGCCGACACCGGCCGTCTGATCGACCGTGCGGCGCAGGAGGCAGCTGACGCCTCGCTGAACGATGGCGACAGCCTGGCGGCGCTGCGCCTGCACGCGCTGGTCGAGGTGCTCTACGCCACCGGCCTGCGTGTTTCCGAACTGGTCGGCCTGCCGGTGACGGTGGCGCTGCGCGACGATCGTTTCTTCATGGTGCGCGGCAAGGGCGACAAGGAACGTATGGTTCCGCTGTCGGCAAAGGCGCGCACTGCGATGCGGGTCTGGCTGGCTGCCCGGGCAACGGTGCCGGCTTTCGCAGATAGCCCATTCCTGTTTCCGGCAGCAAGCGACAGCGGCTATCTCTCCAGGCAGGTCTTCGCCCGCGACCTGAAGGGCCTTGCCGCGCGCGCCGGCATCGCTTCGGCGAAAATCTCGCCGCATGTGTTGCGCCATGCTTTCGCCAGCCATCTCCTGCAGAACGGCGCCGATCTCAGGGCCGTGCAGCAGTTGCTTGGCCATGCCGATATTTCAACGACGCAGATTTACACGCATGTGCTGGAGGAGCGGCTGGTGCGGTTGGTCAACGATCATCACCCGCTTGCCGACTAGACGTCATATCGCTATGTGAGGACGACGTTCCACCGCCCGGAGCCTCTATTTCCCAGGTTCCGTCAGTCATTGCCTCCCGGCTTATCGGTCCGCTCAAGAATGTACAATTACCTCGATTTCGAAAAGCCGGTCGCCGATCTCGAAGGCAAGATCCTCGAGCTGAAGAAGCTCGCGGAGAATGGCGAGGCGGTCGATGTCGGCGATGAGATCAGCCGTCTCGAGAAGCGCGTGCGCGACGCATTGCGCGACACTTATAGGGCGCTGGCCCCGTGGCAGAAGGTGCAGGTGGCGCGCCATCCGGACAGGCCGCATTGCGTCGACTACATCAAGGGCCTGTTCAACGATTTCACACCTCTTGCCGGTGACCGCAATTTCGGCGAGGACCAGGCGATCGTCGGCGGCTTCGCCCGCTTCCGCGGCGAGCCGGTCGCGATCATCGGCCAGGAAAAGGGTTCGGACACGGCCAGCCGGCTGAAGCATAATTTCGGCTCGGTGCGGCCGGAGGGCTACCGCAAGGCGGTGCGGCTGATGGAACTCGCCGACCGCTTCAATATCCCGTTGCTGACGCTAGTCGACACGGCCGGCGCCTATCCCGGCGTCAATGCCGAGGAGCGCGGCCAGGCGGAAGCCATCGCCCGCTCGACCTCGGCCTGCCTCGGCCTGAAGGTGCCGTCGATCTCGGTGGTCATCGGCGAAGGCGGCTCAGGCGGTGCCATCGCGATCGCCACCGCCAACCGCGTCTACATGCTCGAACACGCCATCTATTCGGTGATCTCGCCGGAGGGCGCCGCCTCGATCCTGTGGCGCGACACCACCCGCTCGAAGGATGCGGCGACCAATATGAAGATCACCGCCCAGGATCTGCTGGAGCTGAAGATCATCGACGCCATCATTCCCGAACCGCTCGGCGGCGCCCATCGTGGCCCAGAAACGGTGATTGCCGCCACCGGCGACCTCATCGCCAAAACGATGAAGGAGTTCTCCGGCGCCAACACCGATTTTCGCGAGCAGCGCCGCGAGAAATACCTGGCCATGGGCCGAAACCTCTAGACCATGACCCCGAACCGAAGGTCAGCGTAGCAAAACGTGGGAGCCGGTTTTCGGAAAAGGTCATGGTCAAACAAGAAGATTCAGGCCGTCCGATTCAATCGGACGGACCGCGAGATGGGTGTCCGCGCCGCAATGTGGCAAGATTGAGCGCTTCCGCCACAAAAATGCCGCGGCATTCGGTTCAATCAAATTGCTGTAAGGGGATGCGTCCGGCGCTTGCGGTAAGGAATTTTCAAGGTTAACGGGCTTAGGGTTGGGCCTGACGACGCTGATGCCTGCGGTCCGAAAGAAAAGACATAGCCATATCCATGTTTGCCAAGCTTGCCCGCACCGGACTTCTGATTGCCGCGATAGGCGTCGCCGGCTGCAATGATTCTTCAATGAAGGATTTTGCCCCCCACGCCAATAAGCCGCTGCCCGACAAGATCCTGGCCAGCATGAAGGCCAAGGGCATGACCCGCACCTCGCCGGTGATGGCCCGCATCTTCAAGGAAGAGGGCAAGCTCGAAATCTGGAAGGCCAAGACCAACGGCCGCTACGACTTGGTCGCCAGCTACGACATCTGCAAATGGTCGGGCAAGCTCGGCCCCAAATTCACCGAAGGCGACCGCCAGGCGCCGGAAGGCTTCTATACGGTCCGACCGGCGCAGATGAATCCGCGGTCGAGCTATCACCTTGCCTTCAACATCGGCTATCCCAACGCCTACGACCGCGCCAATGGCCGCACCGGTTCCCACTTGATGGTCCATGGCGCCTGCTCGTCGTCGGGTTGCTATTCGATGACCGACGCGCAAATCGAGCAGATCTACGCCTTCGGCCGCGATGCCTTCCAGGGCGGGCAGACCGAGTTCCAGATCCAGGCCTTTCCGTTCCGCATGACCGCCGCCAACATGGCGCGCTATCGCAAAGATCCGAACTACGAATTCTGGAAGATGCTGAAGGTCGGCTACGACAATTTCGAGATCACCAAAGTGCCGCCGAAGGTCGATGTCTGCGAGAAGCGCTATGTCTTCAACCAGGTCGCGGCTGACGGCGCGACCTTCGATCCGGCCGGCGCCTGCCCCACGACGACGCAGCCGGATTCGCTGAAGAGCGCCTTCAATGCCTATCAGAGCACCTACGAAGCGGCTTTCAACGGCGCGGTCAAGGCCAGCGTGCCGGCGCCCAAGCCGACCATCGCCGGCATCAAGGAAGCCAGCATCGTCTCCGAGTGGTCGAAGAAGCGCGCCCGTGGCGAACGTGTGCCGATCGATCCGCCGTCGTTTAACGCCGACGGCTCGGTGACCGAGACGGCGCGCATGGGCCGCATCGATTCGCCGGCGGGCCGAAAAATGGCCGCGCTCGACGCCGAGAAAGCCGCCAAGCAGAAGGCCGAGGAGCAAAGGCTTGCCGCGATAGAGGCAGCCAAGGCCGAGAAAGAGGCGGCCAAGGCTCAGGCTCTGGCCGAGAAGGAAGCTGCCAAGGCCGCCGCAGAAACGCCTGTCGTCACCGCCACCGTAGCGCCATCGGAGGCCGCCCCGGCAGTCGAAACGCAGGCTGCGGACGCCGAAAGCACGGCGACAAGGTTGAAGAAGAAGCTGTTCGGCATGTTCGGCGGCTGAGGTTCATGCTTGAACAAGAAGATGGGGGCCAGGAAGACAGGCCCTCAACCAGCCCCGCCGCCGTCTACGACCTCAAAGGCCTGAACTGTCCGATGCCGGTGCTCAAGGCAAAAAAGCGGTTGGCCACAATGCAGCCGGGCAGCCGCCTGTGGCTCGAAACCACTGACCCCCTCGCCGTCATCGACATTCCCGCCTTCTGCACCGAGAGCGGCCATCATCTGATCGAGACGGCAGCGATATCAGGCGGCCATCGCTTCCTCGTCGAGCGCGGCGGCGGAGCGGGATAATCGCCCCCCTCGAGGGGGAGATGTCGCCGAAGGCGACAGAGGGGGTCGCCGCGCGTAAAGGGCCAACCTTTTCTTTCGTCCTACGGGGCGTCGCGCCAGCCGAGCCGCCCCCCTCTGGCCTGCCGACCCCCTCTGGCCTGCCGGCCATCTCCCCCTCGGGGGGGTCAGCCGCTTCACCGCCCGGCGATGGCCAGCGGGTTGTTTTCCAGCGCTGCGCGGTCCGGTGTGTCGATCGATGGCCGGTTGGTGAAGGCGGCAAACAGCCGGCGGACATAATCTTCCGGCATGTCGAGCGTGATCAGCACCAGCCTTGTGCCGCGTTGACCGTCCGGCCAGGACGGCAGCCGCGCCGGCGGATGCAGGATCTTCTGTACGCCGTGGACGACCAGCGGCCGCGATGGGTCTTCCAGCAATTCGATGATGCCCTTCATGCGCAACAGGCGCTCGCCATGCGCCGATCGCAACAGGTCGAGGAACATCTCGATCGCCGAAAACGGCACCGGCCCGTCATGAACCAACGAGTAGGCGCGTACGCGGGAATCGTGCCGATGATTGTGGTCATGGTCGCCGTGGTCATGATCGCCATGGTGATCATGGGCGGCTTCCTCGCCCAGCCAGCGCCGCACGTCGGCGGACTTGGTGGCCGGGTTGTAGAGGCCGCAATCGAACAGCGCCGCTACATCGGTCCTTCTGTCACCCGCATCGAGCAGCTCGGCACCCGGATTGATCTGCCGCAGCCGGGCCCGCAAGGCCTCGACGTCGCGTGGATCGGTGGCCAGATCGGCTTTCGTCAGCACGATTCGGTCGGCGACGGCCACCTGCTTCACCGCCTCGACATGGGCGTCGAGCGTCGCATTGCCGTTGACCGCGTCGACCAGCGTGATGACGCCGTCGAGCCGGAAGGCATGGACCAGCGCCGGATGCGCCATGATCGACTGCAGCACCGGCGCCGGATCGGCGAGGCCGGTGGTTTCGATGACGACACGGGCAAGCCGGGCGATGCGGCCGGTCTGCAGCCGGTCGACGAGATCGGCCAGCGTGTCGACCAGTTCGCCGCGCACCGTGCAGCAGAGACAGCCGTCGGAAAGCTGGATGATGCCGTCGGAGGCCTGTTCGACCAGGAGATGGTCGATCGCCACCTCGCCGAACTCGTTGATGATGACCGCGGTGTCGGCAAGCGCGGGATCCCTGAGCAGCCGGTTGAGCAGCGTCGTCTTGCCGGCGCCGAGAAAGCCGGTCAGCACCGAGACGGCGATGGGAAAGCCGCTGCTCATCAGGCTAGTTCACGGCCTTGGCGGGCTCCTGGGCCGCGGTGGCGGAACCGATCACTGCCGGCTCGGCGCCGGGCGGCGGCGGCAGGTCGGGCCGCCAGCTCGGCAGCGGCACGTCTGCATATTCGCGGCCCGATGCATCGAGCATCGCCTTCGGCTTCGGCCCGGTGGCGCCGCCAAGGCCGACGGCGACCAATGTCGGCACATGGTCGAGCTTTTTCCGATAAGGAGATTTTGGCGCATTCTTATCGCCGACAGTGACAGCTTCCGACTGCTCCTTAGCCGGCTTCTTCTTGCAAATCTCGTCATTCAGGTCGTTGACCGATGTGGTGTCGCCATAGGAAGGCAGCGCCGCCACCGTCAACCAGCCCGGTGTCGGCGTGGCAAAGCCGTGGTCGAGCAGCCTGGCGACGGTCTCGGCGCGGGTGACGGCCGACTTCTCGCCAAGCACCACCGCCACCAGCGTGCGCCCGTCGCGTGTTGCCGAGCCGATCATGTTGAAGCCCGAGGGACAGACGAAACCGGTCTTCATGCCGTCGGCGCCGGGATAGCGGCCGATCAGAAGATTGTAGTTCGCGATCTGCTTCTTGCCGACGGCCAGGCCCTCGATCGAGAACCATGGGGCATATTGCGGAAATTCCGTGCGGATCGCCATCACCAGCAAGCCGAGGTCGCGCGCCGTCGTATACTGGTCCGGCGAAAACAGCCCGTTCGGGTTGACGAAATGCGTTCCGGTCATGCCGAGCCGGCGCGCCTCGGTATTCATGCGTTCGGCGAAAGCGGCCTGCGAACCGCCGATGTTTTCGCCGACGGCCATGGCGACGTCGTTGGCCGACTTGACCAGCATCATCTTCAGCGCGTTGTCGAGCCGCATGACCGAACCCGGCTTGAAGCCCATCTTGCTCGGCGGCTCGCCGGCGGAACGTTTCGTGACCTTGATCGGCGAATCGAGCTGGACCTCGCCCGCGGCAATCGCACGAAATGCCACATAGGCGGTCATCAGCTTGGTCAGCGAGGCAGGATACCAGCGCTTGAAAGCCTCCTGGTGCTGGAGGATCTTGCCATTCCCGAGGTCGAACACGATCGTCGGATTGGCGAGAGCCGGTCCGGCCAGCACCGGAAGCGCCACGGCGCTCGCCAGCAATAGTTTGAAGAAATGCCTGTACCGCATGGTGGAATCCGAAATCGCCTCTTGCCGCAGTCGCCTCTGGCTCCGTAAGATTTGTTACCCGATCGCCAGCATGGTGATCCGGTCCCTATCCGGATCGCAATCTTGCGGTGCTATTTAGCCTATGTGACGTCAACATGGCAAAGTGCCTGAATGACAATTGTAAAACAGCAGGCACAATTTGCAAAGCAGCAGGCAGAGCCCGTCTGCTCCAACAGCGAGATCGAACCATCATGCCGATCCTGAACCGCGCCGCCGAAATGCAAGACGAGGTCGCCGGCTGGCGCCGCCATCTGCACCAGACGCCAGAGCTGAATTTCGACGTCTTCAAGACCGCCGCCTTCGTCACCGACAAGCTGAACGCCTTCGGTTGCGACGACGTGGTGACCGGGCTCGGCAAGACCGGTGTCGTCGGCATCATCCGCGGCCGCCTGGGCGACGGCACGACCATCGGCCTGCGCGCCGACATGGACGCGCTGCCGCTCAATGAGACCACCGGAAAACCCTACGCCTCGACCGTTCCGGGCAAGATGCACGCCTGCGGCCACGACGGCCACACCGCGATGCTGCTCGGTGCTGCCAAATATCTTGCCGAGACGCGCAATTTCGCCGGCTCCGTTGCTGTGATCTTCCAGCCGGCCGAAGAAGGCGGCGGCGGGGGCAACGAGATGGTCAAGGACGGCATGATGGAGCGCTTCGGCATCTCCAAGGTATTCGGCATGCACAACATGCCGGGCCTGCCGGTCGGGCAATTCGCCATCAAGCCGGGCCCGATCATGGCGGCGACCGCTGAATTCACCATCACCGTCAAGGGCCGGGGCGGGCATGCGGCGATGCCGCACGGCACGATCGACCCGATCGTCATCACCAGCCAGCTCGTCGGCGCTCTGCAGACGATCGCCTCGCGCAGCACCGATCCGGTCGAAGCTGTCGTGGTGTCGGTGACGAAATTCCACGCCGGCGACGCCTACAACGTCATTCCCGAGAGCGCCGAGATAGCCGGCACTGTGCGCACGCTGAAGAAGGAGGTCGCCAGGAAGGCTGAGGAGCGTGTGCGCGCCATCTGCGAGGGCGTGGGCGCGGCCTTCGGCGCAACGATCGAGGTGGATTACAATGCCAATTATCCCGTCACCTTCAACCATCCGGAAGAGACGGTCTTTGCCAGCGACGTCGCCGCTGATGTCGCCGGCGAGGCGCACGTGCATCGCGCCATCCAGCCGGTGATGGGCGGCGAGGATTTTTCCTACATGCTGGAAGCGCGGCCGGGCGCCTTCATCTTCATCGGCAATGGCGACACCGCCGGTCTCCATAATCCGGCCTACGACTTCAACGACGAGGTCATCCCGCACGGCATGAGCTATTGGGTGAAGCTCGCGGAGACGGCGCTGGCCGCCTAATGCGTACAAAGCCTATCCTCGGGCTTGCCCCCGAGGGTACGCAGCCAACGCGACGCCGACACCCACGCTTCTATCAGGGGCGGTCATGTAGGAGGGGAGCCGCACCCGGTGGGAATCTATTCGGAAATCAATCGATGGCGCCTGGACCGCTATGGTCCGCTCTTCGGGTCGTCGACCTTCAGCGCCTCCATGACGGGCGCCAGATCACTCTCTTCGACCGGATCGGCAGCCTGCGGCTCTTTGCCTGCCCTGGCCTTGCTCAGGGCTTCCGCAATAGCCTCTTCAATGTCGCCGATCTCGTCTTCGCGCACCTCGTGACCATAGCCGGCCGCGTCGGCATCTTGTTCGAATTGCTGAGCCAGGACCGCCACGCTCACCTCGCTTTCAGCGGGCATGTTACCGACGTTCTCCTGGAGCCAGGTTTCAAAGAACTCTTTCGTAGCACTCATGCGGCATCTCCTTCGGCACACTAAAGCGCGGCGGTGGTCCGAAGTTCCGCTATGCCCAGCTCATCTTTGCGATCCACCTCGCAACCGGCCGATTGCATCGAGCCTGCCTCTTGGCGAAACGGTCCGAAGCGGCTATGTGTCGGGCCGCGTGGTCCCGTAGCTCAGTAGGATAGAGCGGCAGATTCCTAATCTGTAGGTCACAGGTTCGATTCCTGTCGGGATCACCACGCTTTTCAATAAAGTAGCGCCAAAACATGATCGGGCAGTCCCTGTCGACGCCATCACGATCGGGCACGTCACACAAATCCCCGCCTTCGTCCCGTTTCCTGTCGGGAGCGCCATATTTCAGGCACTTAGGCAGCCCCCGCCGTACTTTTTCTGTGATTTATGCACGGCGAACTTTCCGACTCAGCGGCCCGCTGTTGATCCCACCGCTGATCTCGCGACGCTGTCGGCCTTTCCGCGCTCATAAGCGCCAATCAGTCTCACTGCAAAGATCGAAGCCACGCCAACCATTGCGCCAGCAAGCACATCAATCAGGTGATGCCCGCCCTCGGGAAGGGTGGCGATGATCATCAGAGCATTCAAAACAGCTATCGGCCACATCAGCCAGCGATAGTCGCGAAGCGCATAGACGACTATTATACCGAGAGCTGTATGGTAGGACGGGAAGGTAACCAGTCCGTTGCTTCTGGTCATTATCAGATCGAACGGTTCGCCGGATCGCAGTGCCATCAAAGTCTCGTGATGCCACATGCCTGCCTGGGCGGTGAAATGGTTGAACTGTTCTGCAGTTGGCTTGAAGTACGCATAGGCGCCTTCAGCCGGTACGAGCGTCATTATCGCTCCAGCGAGCACCGATGAGACGGCTAGCATCGCGATGAACTGCAAGCTCCGGTCATTTCTGTTTGTGGCTATATTCAACAGTAGGACAAACGGCACCTGTGGTCCGAGCGCATGGTAGGCAAAGATCAGCACAGGAGCTACCAGCTGGTTATTTGTGACGGAGAGGAACCAAAGCCAATCGAAGCCCATTCGCGCATCGATAGCGGCGAGCACCGGGTCGGCAAGCGGGCGCCCAGTGGCGCTGGCCACATGCATTAGAATAGTCGTGCAGATCAGCAGTGGGACAAAGGCTGCCGCGACAAGCACCAAGCTTCCAAGGAAATCGGATGCCCGGCGAACAAATTGACCTGCCCGCGAGCGATCGTCCCGTAGGCGCCGTGTGACAAGCCACGAAACCAGACCAGCCAAGCAGATGCATAATGCCACTGCTCTAATGTCATGCCAGTTAAGTGGCGAAAAGCGGACGGTCGAATAGGGCAGCCACAGCAGGTCAACAGCCCCAAGTAGGCCCGAAGTGATCAACGTCGCGTAAAGGTAGTTCCTTGCCCCCATAATCCTCACCGCAGTATTGGATGAATTTACCAGTTTGAGCATGTTTGACATGCAACAAAAGCTATCGCGGGTCAGGCGCCGGCAAAGATGCGCCAGCGAAACGAGGCAAGAGCATCGGAACGCGTTGTGCGTATTCATGATATTCGGGAAACGTCGCTCGCAGGACCCTCTCCTCGTTGATTATCCTCCGGTATTGGAAAGCGAGCGCGATCGCGCAGATTGCGACCGTTGCCCATGTCGGATTGCCGAGAAGAATGCCGAGCAGGACGATCGCTTCGCAGGCGTAGAGCGGGTGCCGCACGATTTGATAGGGGCCTGCAGTGACCAGCCGTCTGGCCTGAGCAGCGATGCTGAACGATCTGCCGAGCCTCCATAGGCACCAAACGCAAAACGCGAAGCCGATGATGGTAATCAAATCGGCAGTGAGCTCAATCTGCGGAAGTATCTCGACTCGAGGAACAGCAATCAAAGTTACGGTGGCAAAGCATCCGATCAGCGCCGAGATTCGGGGTTCCAGTCCCTGCGCTGTCTTCAATGGCGGAAGACGCGCCACTGTCGTTGCAACAACGAGAACGAGGAAGCCGAGAGCGGCAACGTCTGCTGCGACCCCGATAATTCGCGCTATTGGCCATTCTGCGCCGCGAAGAGCTATAACCAATGCTCCGGCCTTCAAAGTCGCGCAGACCGTGAAGTAGAGTATCATGGTTGCGCGCCCGATGAAATCACGCGTCGCTGCTGGTGGGAGCTTCATGGATTTTGCCCTTCGGAATAAATGGATAGGCGAGTTGCTCGACGTAAGTTGGTGGAATGGGATCATCGACGCCATAGCGCTCCGGCACAGCTTTGCCAGGCAGGTGCATCGTTCCAAACAGCGCATCGATGAATGAAAGTTGGCCAGCGAAATTCTTGTCATATGCAGCGCGCTCATGAGCGTGATGCCAGTGATGGAACTGAGGTGAGGCGATCAGCCATCGAAGCGGCCCGATGTTCAGCTTGACGTTGGCGTGAAGCAACAGCGCGTGGGCGTGAAAAACGAACGCGAAAAGGGCGATCGACTGACTGCTGAAGCCCAACAAATACACAGGCACAAACGAAGCGCTCTTCGTCAGAATTTGATCAACAGGATGGATCCTGTGCCCTGCCAACCAATCAAGCTCTTCTATGCTGTGATGGATTGCATGAAAGCGCCACAGAAGCGGGACAGCGTGAAAGGCACGGTGCGCGAAGTAAAAG
The DNA here is from genome assembly GCF_040318085.1 of Mesorhizobium sp. M1322. Lineage (NCBI taxonomy): Bacteria > Pseudomonadati > Pseudomonadota > Alphaproteobacteria > Hyphomicrobiales > Phyllobacteriaceae > Mesorhizobium > Mesorhizobium sp. M1322. The sequence continues at coordinate 39,515 of NZ_JAMYLP010000021.1, read as the reverse complement.
CCAATGTCCGCGATGACTATGATTTCTGTAACCTGGAGCCAAACCGGCTGCGATGACACTGCACTGCCGACATAGTCCGGCACCAGCCGCCCAACCGTGCTCGTTGCCAGTGTAACAGCCGCAATCAGGCCAAGCATTATCGGTACGCCATTGAACACGGCATAGATCAGGTCGTTGAAGAAGGCTTTCCTGAAAATCTTCTGGCTAGGTCGTAGGCCAAATAGGCGTTCGATCGGCACGAAGATCAGAGCCGTAATCAATAGCGCTTTGAGATTTAAAACGTCCATACGGCACCCCGCCGACAAGACCCAATGCAAGCACTTCATCGGTTTTAGCGCAAGCTAATGGTTTCCAGAAGGTTAATCTCGGCTCTGGCAGCCCGGATTTCGGCGCTAAAGCGGTGGCGCACCGAGAGCGTCGAGGCTGTATGCGATCTGGAATGCTATCGTGCAAATCGCCGCTGCTGAAATAGGCACGCCAAACGGCACCACGCCTTTCCTATCCAGATGCTGGACGTAAACGCGAAAGGCGCCTGCCGGCAGCAGGAATGGATTCTTGACAAGCAGTGCCGTGACTAGCGCAAAAACCAGCAGCAGCACGGAAAACACGGTTAGGCCGCTGCCGCCGATCAGGAAAGGCGTGACCGCCATCAGCTTGACATCGCCGGCCCCGATCTTGCGCATGGCCCAGAACGGAAAGAGCGCAACAAACAACAAAAGGCCGGCAAGCGCGCTCAGGCCCATGTCCCACCACGACCCGGATTGCACCGACAGGAGCTGCAGCGAGCCCAAACCCAGGCAAAGCAGCAGCAGCACATTCTGGTTGGATATCTTTTGGGTGGCGAAGTCGAGCCAGGCGATCCTTGCCAGCAAAGGAATGGCTAGCCCTTTCAGCAGCAGCGATGCGGCGAGCAACACGCTATCGCCTATCGCTCGAGATTCTTCACGCTGGACGACAGGAGCTGCAGATTGTTGGCCACGGTCGGATCGTTGGGCGCCAGCTCATAAGCTTTGAGGAAATTGCTGCGCGCGTCCTGCAGCTTGCCGCGCAGCAGGTAGGAATAGCCGACATTGTTGTAATATTCGGGTGTCCCGCCGACCAGCCGGAAGGCTTGGCGATAGGCCAGGTCGGAGAGGTCGAAGCGGCGGATGCGATCGCTAGAGGCGGCCAGGCCCATCCAGGCACCACCATCATTGGGCGCCAGTTGGGTCGCCTTGTAGAACAGGGCGCCGGCATTGCCATAGTTTTCCGCGCGGAACTGGTTCTTGGCTTCGGCGACGGCCTGGTCCGAGGCATAGTATTCGACGTCGCTGACGGTCTTCAGCCCGTCGAAGGCATCGCCAAAGGCTGTCACGTCACCTTTCGAGGGCTCGTTGGTGCGGACGACGCCGCTGGTATCAGCCGTCTGACAGCCGGAAAGCACCATAAGCAGCAGGCTGGCTACGGCTGCGAGGCGCATTGGCCCTGTCATTGCGTCGGCCCTGTCATTATCGTCCCCCAAAAGAGTCCTCCGACTCTGTATTTCGACCAAAGCATATACCTGCCTAGAAGAAAATGCCCTTCATTCGGATAATAACAGGCAGCATGACAACCATCATCACCACTGGAAAGATGCACAGCCCCAATGGGATCATCATCTTGACCGGCAAAGCATTGGCGCGTTCCTCGGCCCGAAGGATTCTCTGTCCACGCATCTCGTCGCTGTAGACGCGCAGGGCTTCGGTCAAACTTGTACCGAGCTCCTCGGATTGCCGGAACAGAACCGCCAGCGCCCGCGCCTCCTCAAGCCCGATACGATCAGACAGTTCGCGCAGCGCCTCGCGCAGCGGCTTGCCGGCGCGCAACTGCAGAGTCATGATCGAAAGCTGAATACCGAGCCATTTATGGGTGCCGGCCAGTTCGTTGCTGACGCGCTCGACGGCCGCCTCAAGGCTCATGCCCGCGTCGGCGCAGGTGATCATCATATCCATGAAATCCGGAAAGCCGCGACGATAGATCTGCTTTTGTCCATTCTCGAACCGGTCGAGCGCGATACTTGGAATCACGATACATCCCAACCCAAGCAAGGCTGAACCTCCAAAGGCGACAAGGCTGGGCAATTGGGGCGGCAAAACCTTGGACAAGAGTGCATAGGTCACAACAAAGCCGACGCAGACTGCGCCGAGCCGCGACAGAGTATAAATCAGCGGCGCGCCTGACTGGTAGAAGCCCGCGCGAAAGAGTTTCGCGTCCAGGGCGCTGGGCTCGTCCCGTTCCTTTTCGATCGATCGAAAATACGCCTCGACTGGCCGCTGTGCCGAGATCCTGGCCAGTTCTTCCTGTCCTACAAGTGAGCGGCGATTGGGAATACCCTCTGCCATCAGGCTCTGCGCAACCAGTTTCCGCGTCTGCAGCGCCGGCATAATGACAAGCGCGCCCAACAGGAACAGCGCCACCGCCGCCAGGAAAACCGCAATGGAGACCAGAAGGCTCAAATCCCCGGTATTCGAAAACAGGTTTATGGCTGGCTCCCGTCAAAAATCGAAATTGACCATGCGATACATAATGAAGTCGCCCAGCAGGGCCCATAACCCGAATATCAGGAACACAGGCATGATCAGCGGGCTATCCCAGACATCGCCATAGTAGCTCGGGGCGAGGCCCGTGAGAATGGCGAGCATCAAGAGCGGAAACAGGGAAATGATCCACGCGGACATTCGCCCCTCGGCCGAGAGCGCCTTGATCTTCAACCTGAGTTTCTGCCTTTCGCGCAGCACCGATGCGAGGTTCGACAGAATCTCGGTCAAATTGCCACCGGTCTTGGCCTGAATCGACAGCGACACAGATAGCAGTTGAAGGCCCTCAAAGCCGACGCGTTGCGAGAGTTTCCGCACCGCGTTTTCAAGGCTAAGGCCAAAGGTGATTTCGTCGGAAACGATGCCGAACTCGGTGCCGAGCGGGTCAGGCATTTCACGGGCGACAAGACCTATCGCCACGGAAGTCGGATGACCGGCGCGCAGCGAACGCACGATCATGTCAAGTGCATCCGGCAATTGTTTCGCGAATTTCTGGATTCGCTTGGCGCGCGCGCGGCGGAGAACCAGAAACGGCAGGACGAATCCGATGACAAGAAAGATGATACTCGAAACCACGGCGGAGAAGTGCAGCAGGAACGCAAATACCAGTGCCAGTACTAGTCCAGCGAGAATAAATATCGCGACAAACGACAGCGGATTCCCGGTAATGCCGGATTGGGTGTATAGCCTGTTCAGCCCGACCGCATTGAAAAGAAAATCGCCCGAGCCGGTCAGCCCACGTTCTCGCAACAATCCCTGCAAGGTCTGTTCGGCCGGAACCTCGTCAACGAGCCGCTTCAGCCGATGGTTGATCGTGGTGACCGTTGAGCGGCGCTTGGAGTAGGTCACGTACAGAGTCTCGCCCCCAAGAATGACCGACGCCGCCGCCAGCACATAAATGAGGTAAAGTAATGTCTGGCCCGACGGCATCAAAGCGGAACCTGCGGGTTGAAAGCATCCTTGGCAAAGTGATGGCCGAGCGTCGCCGCTTCCTGGGCAAAGCGCGGACGGATGCCAGTGGCGCGAAATTCACCGACGATCTGACCCTCCGCACTCACATCGCGGCGAACGAAATGGTAAAGTTCCTGAAGCTGGACGACATTGCCTTCCATTCCGGTCAGTTCCGATATGGAAACAACCCGCCTTCCCCCATCCGAAAGACGCTGCGTCTGCACGATGATGTCGATCGCCGACGCGATTTGCGCCCGGATTGAATCATGGCTCATTGGCATGCCCGCCATGCCGACCATCTGTTCCAGCCGCGATATGGCATCTCGCGGTGTGTTGGCATGAATCGTGGTCATCGAACCTTCATGGCCGGTGTTCATCGCCTGCAGCATGTCGAAGGCTTCCTCGCCGCGCACCTCGCCGACGATGATGCGGTCCGGCCGCATGCGCAGAGCGTTCTTGAGCAGTTCGCGCTGACGAACCTCGCCCTTGCCCTCGACATTGGGCGGACGCGTCTCCAGCCGGCCGACATGCGGCTGCTGCAGTTGCAGTTCCGCCGCGTCCTCGATGGTGATCAGGCGCTCTCTGGCCGGGATGTAGCTCGACAGCGCGTTGAGCAAGGTCGTCTTGCCACTGCCGGTGCCGCCTGAAACCAGGATCGACTTGCGTGCCTGCACGGCAATGCGAAGCAGGTCGATCATCGGCTGGCGGATTGAATTGAACGCCATCAGGCGTTCGAGCGAATAGGGGTTTTTGGAGAATTTGCGGATAGACACCAGCGGACCATCCACCGAGATCGGCCGCACCGCGATGTTGACGCGCGAGCCGTCTTCCAGCCGCGCATCCACCATCGGCGCGGATTCGTCGACGCGTCGGCCGATCGCCGAGACGATCTTGTTGATGACACGCAGCAGATGCGCCTCGTCGCGAAAACGGATCGAGGTCTCCTCGATCACGCCGCGCCGCTCTATGAAAACGCGATTGTGCGTGTTGATCAGTATGTCGGAAATTGAATCGTCTTTCAGCAGCGGCTCGATCGGCCCGAGGCCGAGCATCTCGTCGGCGGTGTCGCTGGTCAATTGATCGAGCTCGCGAGCATTCAGCGGCACGTTGCGAGCGCGAACAAATTCCCGCACGATCGGCCGGATCTCATTCAGGATTTCATCCTTGGACGCGTTTTCAAGGGCGGTCAGGTTGAAGCGATCAATGAGGTGGCGGTGGAGCTCGACCTTGAGCGACAGGAAATCGTCACCATGCGGTTGAAGGTCGACAACAGGAGGAAGCGTCGGGGTGGCGGGCAAAACCGCCATCGGCTCGAGCTTTGGCTCGACTCGCAACTCGCTTGGCCCTTTAGTGAACCGCCCCAACATATCGCGTTATACTCCCCCGTAGAATCCGTCGCCACGGAAACTAAACGTTAACCACGCAGGGCACAAGCGCCAGCTTCGCACCATGCAATTTAATACTTCAGACATAGTTAAGATCAAGCATCAGAAAACGCGACGTTTATTTCGTCAGCGGCGCTGTCCTAATGGAACACGAGTACTCGCCTTTCAATGCCAGTGCCTTTTTTGCCACAAAGCCGTCATGGAGCCCCTCGCAAGCCCTTAGATATAAAGGAATATGCACTGCCACTAATGCTGCCCCACTTCTGCCGTACCCACGGCCAAATTATGAACGAATGGTTAAGATGGGTTGAAAAACGAGCCGAATCAATGTTTTGTTCTGCCTGAGATCGGGAATATTCTTGCCAAATCATGTATAGGAAAGTTAAGAAACCCTTATCCCATTTGACTCTGATTTTCGTCGGGACTTAGATCGAGATGACGGGGGATGCTTGGGTATGGATTTCATCCTTGGCTCGTCTCGTCGGGTTCAAACCTCCAAAGGGAGAAATTGGCATGAAGAAGCTCATGACGATGACCCGGCAGTTCCGCGACGACGAAAACGGCGCTGCCATGGTCGAATACACTATCTTGCTCGGCATCATCACCGTAGCTGTGATTGCATCGATCATAGTCGTCGGCGCCTGGGTCGGCACTCGGTGGACAACGCTGTCGGCGGCGTTGCCGTGATATCTTGACGCCGTCATCGACGCCGGAGACACCTGCGGCGTCGATGGACTAAGGTTTCGATTAAAGATGACGGGGGATGCTACGGTATGGATTTCATCCTTGGCTCGTCTCGTCGGGTTCAGACTCTAAGGGAGAATTGGCATGAACAAGCTCATGACGAGGACCCGGCAGTTCCGCGATGACGAAAACGGCGCTGCGATGGTCGAATATACCATCTTGCTCGGCATCATTACCGTAGCTGTGATCGCATCGATCATAATCGTCGGCGCATGGGTCGGCACCCAGTGGACGACGCTGTCGGGAGCGTTGCCGTGATATCGTGACGCTAATCATCGACGCCGCGACTATCCGCGGCGTCGATGATCAAGAATAATACAGCAAGCTGTGCAAACGCAGTCGGGTGGGGCAAGAAATGCGCGCAAACAGTGTCATCATGATCGTTCTCGCCGGCGTGTTCGGCGTGGTGGCGGTGGTGCTCGCCAATATTTGGCTGGCTAGCCAGCGCAGTGCAATGGCGCGGACGGATGATGTCCAGCGCGACACGGTCGTGGTGGCCGCAATGCCGTTGAAGTTCGGCGACACGCTGTCGGCGGACAAGCTGCGCGAAGTCGCCTGGCCCTCAGGCGCCGTCCCGACCGGAGCTTTCAAGACAACGAAAGAAATGCTGGAGGGCGAAGGCACGAAGCAGGCGCTGCAGGCGATCAGTGTCAACGAGCCCGTTCTCGCCACCAAGATCACTGGCCCCGGCCAACGCGCCACACTTTCAGCAGTGCTCGGCGAAGGCATGAAAGCTGTTTCTATCAGGGTCAACGACGTGCTTGGCGTTGCCGGGTTCGTTTTCCCGGGCGATCGGGTCGATGTGCTGCTGACGCGCAAGGTGCGTACCTCCCAGGGGGCGGACCAAAGTTTCGTCGACGTGCTTTTGCAGAGCATGAAAGTGCTCGCCGTCGATCAGGTCGCCGATGAAAGCTCCGAGAACCCGACGGTCGTGAAGGCGGTCACGCTCGAGGTCAGCACCAAAGACGCTCAGAAGCTTACCTTGGCTGCCGACGCGGGCCAGCTGTCGCTGGCGCTTCGTCAAGCCGCCGCTAGCAAGGGCGAGACGACCGAACGCATTACGCTTTCAGACTTGACCGGTGATACGCCGGATGATGTCGCAGCCAGGCAGGCCGAACTCGCCAAGCAGGCAGCAGCCGAGGCTGAGGCAGCAGCCGAGCGCAAGCGCGCGGACGACAAGATCAATGGGCTGACCCAGGCCGTGGAACGGGTGGGAAGCAGGCTCGACCTGTTGAGCAGCGCAAAACCTGCTCCGGCAGTGGCCTCAGCACCCCAGATGCAAGAAGTGGTTAAGGAAGTCGTCAAATATGTGCAGCCGGAGCCGCCGGCGCGTGCGACGATCGGCGTCTTCAGGGGTGTGAAGCTCGAATCTTACGACGTGCCGCGACAAAAATAGCGTTACGGTATTGCCGAACGAATCGGCAAGAGGGGGTAGTCTAGATGCGTATGTTCCGAGGACCACTGGCGGCTGCCGCGTTGGCCTGTTCGGTCATGTTACTGGCGATCGACCTTGCCGCTCATGCAGCCGACCGTAGGATCGATGTGTCGAACCCCAGCGTCCACCGTATTTTCCTGCCGATGTCGCAGTCGGTGACGATCCAGGTGAACGCCACTCTCGGTGACATCGTCGTCGGCGACGAGAAGATCGCCGACGCCCAGCCAATGACCGACCGGACGCTCTATGTCATCGGCAAGACCGCCGGCACCACCACCGTCAACCTCTTTTCAGAAGACAAGCGCTCGCTTGGCGTGATCCAGATCGAGGTCGGCGTCGACGTGAGCGACATGGCGCAGGCGATCCGGCAGGTGGCGCCCAGGTCGCGCATCGATATCGGTTCGATCAACGGCAAGGTCAGGCTTGGCGGCCACGTCAAGGACGGCGCCACGCTGGCGGCGATCATGCAGGTTGCCCAGCAATATGGCCCCGACGCGATCATAAACGCGGTGACGGTCGACGACAGCCAGCAGGTTAACCTTGAAGTGCGGGTGCTGGAGGCCAAGCGCAATGCCGGCCGCGATCTTGGCGTCTCGATCAGGAGCACCAACGGCAGCGGCACGACCCGCACCGCAACGGGCATAGCCGCCGTCGACGAAGACGGTGTGGTGCTGGGGCCGGGCAATCTGCTTACCGGCCTTCTTTCGAACACCAGCCCGTTCGCGGCGCTGATCACCCGCGTCATCGACAGCAACATCAAGGTCGACCTGATCATTGAGGCTCTCGAGGCCAAGGGTGTTGTGCGCACCCTTGCCGAACCCAACCTCACCACTCTTTCCGGTGAGGTTGCCAGCTTCAATGCCGGCGGCGAAGTACCTATCCGCGTCGACGACGGTGATGGCGAGATCAGCATCGAGTACAAGCAGTTCGGCGTCAATCTGCTGTTCACGCCGGTCGTGCTCGAAGACGACAAGATCAACATCAGGCTGGCGCCGGAAGTCAGCGACCTCACCGGTTTCACCACCGCCGGCGACCCGATCTTCACCAACCGCAAGCTGTCTACCGTCGTCGAGTTGCGCGACGGCCAAAGCTTCGCGGTCGGCGGGCTTCTGTCCAGCAAGAACACCAAGATCCAGAGGCAGGTGCCGTGGCTCGGCCAGGTGCCGATCGTCGGGACGCTGTTCCGGAATTCGAGCAACCAGAAGGAAGAGACGGAACTGGTCGTGATCGTGACGCCGCGTATCGTGCGGCCGGTAAAGCCTGGCGAGCAGCTGGCGACGCCATTCGACAAGACGCGGCCCGCCAACGACCCGGAGTTCTTCATCCTCGGTCAGCTCGAAGTGACCAAGGACATGGTTCGCAAATATGAACTAGGTCAAGGCGTGGTCGGCCCCTACGGCCACATGCTCGACCTGAAATCCAAGGACAAGATGATCTATGTCAAGAAATAGCGCGTTGATCATCCTCCTGTGTGCCGCCCCGCTGACTGGCTGCGCCGATTATCTTAACCGCTACGAAACGGTGACACTGGCTGCCGGCGACACGCAGAAATACAATTCTCTGCTGCAGACGGTCGATCCGCTCAATCCCGCGTCGAAGAACACAACGATCGAGGGCGATGGCGCGCGCGCTGCCGCTGTTGCCCAGAATTACAAATTTCCACCACCACCGCCGCCTCCGCCGGCCATAACGGTCAATGTCGGCGACACCGGGGATTAAACAGAAGGATGCGGGTTCAGCGTCAGGCAAAGTGACTGGCGTCAGGGGAGCTAAGAGTAAGACCATGCTGCGGATTGTTCGCTCGTTCTGGCACGATCAACGGGGAATAGCGCTGATCCTGGTCAGCATCATGCTGCCGGCGATCATCGGATTTTCGCTGCTCGCCATCGACATGAGCAGGGTGAACAACCTGCACAATGACCTGCAAAAGGGTGCCGACGCATTCTCGATCGCTGCGGCGGCCGAGCTTGACGGCAAGTCGGACAGCATCACCCGGGCCGATAGAGCGCTGCTTACGCTGGTAAGCAATCGATATACCTTCTCGACCTCCGGCCCCCCTCAAACGCTAGCTGCCGCCGGAGTAACACGCCGCTATCTTCGCTCATTGCCGGCCACCGACAATCTCCCGATTGTGGCGGCCAATGTGATCACCGACGAACTGAACGACCCCCAACTCGCCCGTTTTGTTGAAGTCAGCGTGAACCCTGTCGGATTTGCCGCGATCTTCCCGGCCTCGTTCTTGCAGGCCGGCGCCAGCAACTCGTTCACGGTCGGCGCTGTCGCTGTCGCCGGGTTTACGTCCGGCGTCTGCGACTTCACGCCCGTCTTCATCTGCAATCCGTACGAGAACGATCCTGACTACACCCTCGAAGAGGCAGCCGCCAGCGTCGCCTTGCGTCGCCGCCTAATCGAACTGCGCAAGGTCGGCAACGGTGCGGCCGCCGGTCCAGGCAACTTTGGTTTTCTCGAGCCGCCGGAGGGTGTCGGCAACGGAGCCCAGGCACTTGCACAGACCATCGCCACATCCAGGCCGATCGGCTGCTATAATTCCGCAAGCGTTGACACAAAAACCGGTCAGAATGCCGGCCCGGTGCAAGACGCCTTCAACGTTCGTTTTGGGATTGGAGCTAATGGCAACCACTTCGACAGCCCCGAGTACGGCCCGGCCGCCAATGTCCGAAAAGGGGCGATTCGGACATCAGGCAGCGCCAATCAATGCCCTTCCATGAACCGACTTTCGTTCACCGAACCTGGAACGATGGGCCTTCCGCGCGATGCGGCAACGCCATACATGGGCGGGCGAATGGGCGACGGAAACTGGAACTTCTCCGCCTATTGGACAACCAACTTCGGTTCAGCAACCTATCCATCGGCATGGGATACGACCAAGCCGACCCGCTATCAGGTCTACCGTTACGAGATATCGGCCGGGTTGGTGGGCACCGCGTCGACCGGTGGAGAGGTCGGAACGCCGCCAGCAGCTTGCCAACCGCCTGTCACGTCGGTGGACCGTCGCCTGATCTATGGCGCGATCCTGAATTGCGACGCGCTCAACGATACCAACGATCTTTCTGGCCACAGCACCGGTCTGCCAGTCGAAGCATTCGCCAGTTTCTTCCTCACCGAGCCCGTAGCCTCGCCGTCGGAGGATGGATCCGTCATGGTTGAACTTGTCGACATTACCGGTCGCGGCGGCCAGGGAACACTCGACAACTTCCTTCGCGACGAAGCCCAGCTTTATCGGTGATGGCGATGATCAGAACGCTATGCCGCCACCTCGACAGATTTCGACGCGACAGCCGTGGTGCGGTCCTCGTCGAAATGACGCTGATCACGCCGCTGATGCTGATCTTGTCGGCAGGTGTGTTCGAGTTCGGCAATCTGATCCACAAAAAGCTGCTGATGGAGGCCGGCCTGTCGGACGCGGCACGCTTTGCCGCGCGCTGCAACAGCCAACTATATACTAGCTACCCTGGGTTCACGGCGATCAACTGCGCCGATATCGCAGCAAACATCGCGGTGTTCGGCAATGTGGCAATGACAGGCAGTCCGCGCATCAGCGACTGGGAGAAATCGGGGGGGGCATCCAACAATGCGACGGTGACCATCGCCGCCCCCGCTTCCTGTCGCGACGCCGTCGTCGCCGGCGTCACCCAATATCGCTCCACCACGGCACAAGTCTGTATCGTCCGAGCGGTCGGCAACTATCCATATGCCGGCGTCGGCATGCTGTCGTTCATCGGAATCGGTCCGATCACGCTGACCGGCTCTCACGAGGAGCGGTTGATCCGATTCTGATCATGATCAAGCGTTTTGCGAAATCGGAAGACGGCGCGGCGATGGTAGAAATGACCATCGTGGCGACGCTGCTGTTTGCCCTTGTTCTCGGCTTCGTCGATTTCGGCTATGCCTTCTATCAATGGAACGCCGCCACCAAGGCCGTCCAGTTAGGCGCGCGCCTGGCCTCTATTTCCGATCCGGTTGCCACCGCGCTAGCTACAGCCGCACCGACGACGACACCGGGCGCTCCGGTCGTTGCCGCGGCCTACGGACCATTCACCTGCACATATACCGCCGGCACAGGGGCTTGCAGCAACGGCGGCACATTCAATGCTGCTAATTTCAGCCGCATTTTTCGTGGCGACACGGCAATCACTAACGACGACACCTGTCCCCCGCTGGCGACCGACCAGCGGCCGGGTATGTGCCATTTCTTTCCTAGTCTCAGGCGTGACAACGTCGTCATCACCTATTCCGCCACCGGCCTTGGCTACCAGACTCGGCTGGGCGGGCCAGTGCCTACAATCACCGTTAGCCTTCAGAACCGGACTTTCCAGTTCTTCTTTCTGCAGGGACTGATGGGGTTTGCGAACATCACCATGCCCTCCATGCTCAGCACGGTTACGGGCGAAGACCTGAAGAGTACCGCGTCATGAACGCCATCAACACCAAGGTTCTGCCGACCAAGAGAAAGCAGGTGGCGCTGTTCTCGTCGGATCCGCATTTCAAGCGCGAGGTGGCGACGCGCCTCGATGCGCTGGCCATCTACGATGTCAGGATGTCCGAGACGGCCGACTTCCTGAAAGGCCCGCCCGCCGAGACGCGCCCGGGCATCGTCATCCTCGACCTGGCCAACGGCGAGTTGCTCGACAATGCGGGAATAGTCGCGGCGCGCGCCTTGTGGGCGACCGTGCCGCTGATCGCGGTCTCCGACGAGTTGACCTCCGAAAAGACGCGCATCCTGGTTCGCATGAACGCCTCGGACTGGCTTCACAAGCCGCTCGACGCCAAGGAGCTGCTGAACGCGGTCACCTTCCACGACACCGGCAACCAGGGCACCAAGAGCCGCATCATCACTTTCATCAGCGCCAGCGGCGGCGCCGGCGCCACGACGCTCGCTCTGTCGGCGGCGGAATTCCTGGCCTCGAAATCCACCGAACGGGCGGCTTCGACCTGTCTCGTCGACCTCGATTTCCAGAGCGCCAATTGCGGCGCCTATCTCAACCTGTTCAACCAGTTCGACCTGGCCGGCATCATCGGCCAGCCGGAAAGGCTCGATGTCGAACTGATGGACGTCATCAGGCTTTCGCGTCCCTCCGGCCTGACCCTCTATTCATTCGAGAGGCCGCAGCTGCCGTTTGAGCCGCAGGGCGCCGATTTCGTGTTCCGGCTGCTGGACCTCGTTGCCTACCGGTTCGACGACATCGTCATCGACCTGCCGAATATCGAAACCCCCTGGCAGAATTCCGTGCTTTCGACGAGCGACGAGATCTTCATCGTCTTCGAGCTCAACGTTGCCTCGCTGCGGCAAGGCAAGCGGCTCTACACGAAGATCCGCGAACTGCGCGGCAATTCGGTGAGCATCACCCTGGTCGCCAACAAGCATAAGCGCAAATGGTTCGGCAACCACTTTTCGCGCAGCGAACTCGAGAAGATCTTCAAGGCGCCGCACATCAAGTCGGTCGGCCTGGACAATGCGCTGCTGACCGACGCGCTGAACCGGGCCATCCTGCCTTCCGAAGTGGACGGGCGGGCGCGCTTCAACAAGGACCTGAAGCGGATGTTCAAAGAGCGGCTCGATGTCGCAGCCCGGTAGATACCGCATCGTCCCGAGGCTTGCCGGCGCCTGCATCATCGGACTGGCCGTGGGGATGCCGGCAGGAGAATTCGCCCAAGCCCGATCCGCGTTGTCGGATCGGCCGCCGCTGCCGGCAATGGGCCCCAGCCTGCGCAAGGCGGTTGCTCTCCAAACCGTGGAACAGCCCGGCACGATCATCATCCGCAAGGACGAGAAGGCGCTCTATCTGGTAACCCGGCAGGGCCATGCGCTGCGCTACCAGATCAGCGTCGGACGCGACGGCTTTGGCTGGACCGGCATCGTCAAGGTGGGAGCGAAAACGGCATGGCCGGAATGGCGCCCGCCCAGGGAAATGCGCGCCCGCCAGCCGGAGCTGCCGGAAATGGTGCCCGCCGGTCCCTACAATCCGCTCGGCGCCAGGGCACTCTATCTGCTGCGGGACGGGCGCGACACGCTCTACCGCATCCACGGCACCAACGATCCCAAGGGCATCGGCTTCGACGGAACATCGGGATGTTTCCGTCTTACCAACACTGATGTGATCGATCTCTTCAAGCGCGTCTCGGTCGGCGCAAAGGTGGTGGTCCAATGACGATGATAAGCGACCCGGATATGCCGGCAATCGACATTGGGCCGGCAACCCACACTGAAGAGCAAGCTGCAGTGGGGAAACCGAGCAATGCAAAGATGATCGGCGTTGTCGCCGTCGGCGCCTTGTTGATCACGGCAGTGAACATAACGGCCGCGGTCTATTTCTACCGCGGGATCAACGATCTGCGCCTTGTCGAACGGCGGCTGGAACAGCTCGGATCGTTCGAGCAACGGATCGCAGCCCGGCTTGATACGGTCAACAATGGCTTTCAAAGCCGGTTTGAAAAACTGGACAGTCAACTGCAGGGCAGCTTCAACGAAGTCAAAGGCAGCATTGCCCGGCTTGAACAGGAACTGCCCCTGGACAGTGACGACAACATGTCGAGCATAGCGGAGCCTTCCGTGATCACGACCAGCGCCATGGCGGAAGCAGCCACCGATCTCGAAGAAGCGACCGAACCCAGTATCGCCGAAGCGCCGCGCCCGCCCAAAAAGAGGATCGCGGCGGCGCCCCCTCCCCCAAACTCGTCCTACCAGCGCATAGTGCAGCCGGACGGCAAGGTTCATTACAAGAAAATCAACTAGAAGCGACTGACATCGAGAGAGCGGTTTGCGTTCAGCTGCATACCGAGCAGCCGTGGTTGGCAATGCCGATCGGGAGCGGATGGCCGTGCCGGAGTCTAGAGATCCCGCTGCAGAGCAATAAGCCGTATGGCGAGCGCTTTGGAGCGCTGTCGCGCTTCGCCGAGAAACGCAACATGACAGTAGGCGCAGGCTGCAGTGCCCAGAAGCAGCACCAGGCTGTTCTGCCATGTGAAATCGAGGATCAGCGAAAATGGATGGCCGCCGGGCGCGGTGAATGCCGCAATCGTGCTCGCTGTCTCAGAATGGCTGCTGGAAGCGATCATCAATCCGGCGAAAAGCAGAGCGATGTGGTTGGCAAGGAACAAGAACGCGGCCGATTTTCTCGTCCGGCAAGCCATCCAGCAGACGATCGGCGTGACGGCCACGATGGCGGCATCAAGGACCATTGAGCCGCCCAGATAGAGGTCGACCTGCTGCCAGAACATCGTCGACAAAGGGCGCAGTTCAAGCCAGATCCGCCACATGACCGGGCTGGCCGGATAGGTTCCCAGCAGGAACGTCGCTGCTCGCTCCCCTGCCAGAATCAGAAGGATGAGAGCTGGAAAGGCAAAGAGCAGTAGCGGCTTGCGCGTCATGTTCCCTCGACAATCGATAAGCAGAATAGGCTGCAAAGATTGCACGAGGCTTAATGGACGGCGCGCTCTTCCCGAATAGAGGCGCTTCTGAGCCACGGCCCCGGGGAGTCGCGGCAAGCAACATTGATCATAGGCGCAGGCGGCCTGCCACAACCGTAGCGAGCCGCCGCTATGTGCCATTTTCGCTACATTCCCGAAACTTACCTGTTTTTAGCCGGCGCTGAATCAATAAACCCTCACATATTCCAAGAATTTGGCGGATAATCCGTCAAAGCTCGGTGAGAAGGCTTGGCCATATAAAAACGTACAGGGCAGAAGCGTGGGTGGGGTAGAAATGAATACGACAGCCTGGTCGATCAAAAAACGGGTGGGCCCTTTTACCAAGTACGTGTCGCGACAGACAAATCGACGCTCGAACGGGATGGCAAGGCGTGTTCCATCATCCCGGGCATGATCTGCTCAGTCGACATCAAGACGGGACGCAAGACGATCCTGAGTTACCTTTTGAAGCCGATCAACAAGGCGCGTCAGGAGGTTATGAGTGAGCGCTAGCGCCACCTCTCCCCCCACCAATCCTGATCCGCTACTCCTGCCGCTCGCCAACGAGGATTTTGCACTGGAATTTCGAGTTGTGGCGCGTGGCGGAATGCGTCGCGGGATCCGCCTGGAGCGGGCTTTTTGGATATCGCTGAAGCGGATGGCTGAGAGCCGGAAGTGCACGATCGGCATGCTGATCGATGAGATAGCCGGAACTCAGGCACAGAACGGCAACCTGACATCGGCAATCCGGGTAGCCTGCATACGCGGTCAGGCGGAGGAAAACGTGACGTTGAGTAAGCTCGCGTCAATAAGGACAATCAACGCCATACTGGTTGCCTGCCCCTCGCCTGCATTTGCCTTGACGTCATCGAAGAAGATCCTGACTTTCAATGTTCCGTTCCAGCAACTGGTGAAGCGCCAACTGCCTTCCGGACCAAACGACGATGCGCGGCACGACCTCAAGCTGGCGCTGGACCTCAACGTTGCCGACATTTTTGCGCGCCTCGACCTCGACGGCGACACTCCGGTCACCAGCGGATTTGTCATCGGCGCCGGCGAACGCCAGTACCGTGGTCAGTTGAGCGCCGTGCGGGCTCCGGTGATCGAGCCGGAGCTGCTGATGGCGTTCGTCTTCGGCTAGACCGGTTCCGGCGGTACTGAACGGTCAATCCTGGCCGAAGACGCTTCGCGTAATTTTCACGGGGATCATATCCGCTCCGAACCTTCGCCAGGAGCAACCGTTGCGAAGCCGCCCTTGATGTCGGCCAAAATCCTCACAGTCGCCAGCCAGCCGCTCGATCGCTACGCGGGGAACCGCCGCTTCAGCCAGTCGAGCATGAGGGCGGTGACCTCCTCAGGCTTCTCCTGCTGGGACCAGTGTCCGCAATCAGCGATCACATGTTTCTTGCTGGCGAATGGGTTGGTTCGCTGACGCTGATTACCCAGGCGTCTGTGCCAATCACATACGCCGGCCGGTTTTCGCGTCGAACAGGTGGGCGCAGGCGCGGTCTACCTCGATCCGTATCTGCGCGCCCTGCTTAAGCGGCAGCCGCTCGCGGAATAGGCAGGAAATTTCCTCGCCGGCGCAGTCGACCTTGGCAAAGATTTCCGAACCCGTGGCTTCCAGAAGCGTCACCGTGCCTGGCATGCCCTGGGCGGTTGCGCGGATGTGCTCGGGACGGATGCCGTAGACGAGTTCGCGTCCTGCAGCGTCGGTCGGGCGGGCACCTTCCGGCAGCGGCAGGATCAGCCCGCCGGCGCTGCGGAACACGCCTTCCTCGATGCGGCCGGCAATGAAGTTCATGGCAGGCGAGCCGATAAAGCCGGCAACGAAGAGATTGGCCGGCTGGTCGTAGAGGTCGAGCGGCGCGCCGATCTGCTCGACCAGGCCATCATGCAGGACGACGATCTTGTCGGCCATGGTCATGGCTTCGATCTGGTCATGCGTGACGTATATGGTTGTGGTGCCCAGCCGCTGGTGCAGCGCCTTGATCTCGCCGCGCATCTGGACGCGCAGCTTGGCGTCGAGATTGGAAAGCGGCTCGTCGAACAGGAAGACCTGGGGGTCGCGCACGATGGCGCGACCCATGGCGACGCGCTGGCGCTGGCCGCCGGAGAGCTGACGCGGATAGCGCTCAAGCAGCTTTTCCAGGCCGAGGATGCTGGCGGCATTCCTGACGCGGCCAGCGGTATCGGCAGGATCGGCTTTCTTGATCTTGAGCGCAAAGCCCATATTGTCGGCAACCGTCATATGCGGATAGAGCGCATAGTTCTGGAACACCATGGCGATGTTGCGGTCTCGCGCCCGCAGATTGTTGACCATACGATCGCCGATGGCGATCTTCCCGCCGGAGATCGTTTCAAGTCCGGCGATCATGCGCAGCAGCGTCGACTTTCCGCATCCCGACGGGCCGACCAGGATGACGAACTCGCCGTCGGCGATGTCGACGCTGACGTCGTGAATGATCTTGGTGGCTCCGAAAGCCTTCTGCACGTTGTTGATTGTTACCGATGCCATTGGATTTCTCCAGGAGAAGAGTGATGTCGAGCTAGAATGCGGCTTCAGCCGCCCTTGACCGCTCCGGCGGTCAGCCCGGCGACGATCTGCTTTTGCGCGAACATGGTCAGGACCAGCACCGGCAGCGTCACCACCAGTGCTGCGGCGGCGAGCGGCCCCCAACTCACCTGCTCATAGGAGAGCATGTTGTAGACGGCAACCGGCAATGTGCGCGTCTCGCGGCTGGCGAGCACCACGCCGAAGACGAAATTGTTCCACGAAAAGATGACGGAGAGGATGAAGGCGACAACGATGCCCGGCTTGGCGATGGGCAGGGCGACCAGCCGGAACACCTGCCAGGAGCTGGCGCCGTCGATATTGGCCGCCTCTTCCAGCTCCATCGGCGTGGTCTCGAAATAGCCGATCATCACCCAGACCACGATCGGCACCGTCACCACCAGGTGGATGATGATCTGCGGCCAGAGCGTGCCCAGGATCCCGATCCATTGGAACAGCAAAAACAGCGGGATGAGATAGGACAGCCCCGGCGTCATGCGGGCGATCATGATAACGACCGCCGATTTTTCGGCCTTGAGCCGCGCTATGCCATAGCCGGCCGGTACGCCGATCAGCAGCGCCAGCAGTGTCGCCGTGCCGGTCACCAGAACCGAATTCCAGAGATAGAGCAGGAAATTGTTCTCCTCGAACACCTTTACATAGTTCGACCAGGCGAAACGTTCGGGGATCAGGATCGGCGGATAGGCGCCGTTGTCGATCTCGAATTTCAGCGACAGCGAGATCATCCAGAGGAAGAACAGGATCGCCGGCGAGACGATGACCAGAGCCGCGAAAAACAGGCCGATCTGGTTGAGCAATCGTGAGCTCATCTATTTGCCCTCCGCATCGTTCCACTGCGAGCGCTGGCGCAGCATCAGGAGGATGAATGACAGCGCCACGATGACGATGAAGAACACCACGGCCATGGCCGAGCCATAGCCGATGTCGTAATAGGAGAAGGCGGTGTTGTAGAGATAGATGTTGATGGTTTCGGACGCCGTGCCCGGTCCGCCCTGGGTCATCGCATAGATGATGTCGAAGCTCTTCAGCGCGTCGATGGTGCGGATGATCAACGCGATCATCAGGAAGGGCGCGATCATCGGCAGGGTGAGGTAGCGGAATTGCTGCCAGGCATTGGCACCGTCGATCTCGGCGCTCTCGAACGGCTCGCGCGGTACCGAGGCCAGCCCCCCCAGCACGATCAGCATCACCAGCGGCGTCCACTGCCAGGTCTCGACCGCGACCAGCGAAGGGATGACCGTTTTGGCGTTGAATATCCATTCCTGCGCCGGGATGCCGACCAGCGATAGAAGGTAGTTGAGCACGCCGAGCTGGGGATGGAACATCATGGTCCAGACCAGCGCCACGGCAACAGGCGTTGCCATCATCGGCATGACGAAGACGCCGCGCAGCAGGCCGCGCAGCGGAAACCGGGCGTCGAAGATCAGGGCGGCGACAGTGCCCAAGAACATCGGCGCTGCCACCGAGAGGGAGGTGTAGGTCAACGTATGAACAAGGGATTCCCAGAATCGCGGGTCGCTCGCCAACCGGAGATAATTTTCCATCCCGGCAAAGCTCCGCGACTGGCCGAGCGTCCAACGGTTGACGCTCATCCAGAGCGTGAAAGCCCAGGGAAAGACGATCACGGCGCTAACGACGACGAGCGCCGGAACGACGAAGGGCCAGTAGTTGGGAGTCA
Organism: Mesorhizobium sp. M1322; assembly: GCF_040318085.1. Classification (NCBI taxonomy): domain Bacteria; kingdom Pseudomonadati; phylum Pseudomonadota; class Alphaproteobacteria; order Hyphomicrobiales; family Phyllobacteriaceae; genus Mesorhizobium; species Mesorhizobium sp. M1322. The sequence goes on along the minus strand of NZ_JAMYLP010000021.1, from coordinate 20,764 downwards.
GCCGGATCGTCTGGCTCCCTTCGATGGCTTGTTCAGTCGTCACCCCGGTGCGATCCGTCGTCACCCCGGTGCGATCGGTCGTCACCCCGGTGCGATCGGTCGTCACCCCGGTGCGTTCTGGGGCGATGGCGGACATCAGCCCTGCTCGCTCCTGTCGAGAACCGGCTGGAACTGCGCGGTGGCCTTCTTCAGCTCTTCGGCAGGATCAGCGCCGGCAATCATGTTTGTCAGCGCCACGCCATAGATGTCGCGGAACTCGGTGACCGGGATGATCACCGGCAGCGCCAGCCTGCTGATGTTGCCGGACTGAACCACGGCATCGAGCCAGCTTGCCGGCATGGTGACGCCTTCCCGCACCTTGGGGTCTTCCAGCACCGACTTGCGGAAAGGCACGCCGGCGCCGGCCTGGAGCAGGCGCGCGCCCATGGCCGGGGAAACTGCCCACTGACAGAAGAGATAGGCGGCCTCCTTCTTTTCGCTGGAGGCGGTCACGCCGAGGCCGTCGCCAAACGTCCCGGAGGCATGCGCCTTGGGCCCCTTGGGCATGACGCCATAGCCGACCTTGCCGACCACGCGCGACTTTTCGGGATTTTCCATCGGTGGGGCAAAACCGACGCCATCGAACCACATGCCGATCTTGCCTTGCAGGAAGGCGGACTGCGCTTCAGCCCAATTGAAGCCGGTGACGCCCGGAGGGGCGGACTTGGTCATCAGCCTCTGGTAAAGGGCGGCGGCCTCGATCGCCTCGGGAGCCTCGGTGCGCAGCTTTCCCTTATCGTCGAGCGGCGTCATGTCGTAGCCGAGCATCAGCGACGTCCACACCGGCGTGTTGGCATTCTTGAGGCCGCGGGCGACGAAACCGAACGTGTTGGTCGATGGATCGGTCAGTGCTTCGGCGGCGGCCACCAGCTGGTCGAACGATTCAGGGTATTTGAGGCCCTTGGCCCCGAACAGCTCCTTGTTCCAGTAGACGATCCAGTAGTCCACCGAGAAGGGCAGGGAACGCAGCACGCCCTGGTTGTCCTTGGCGAAAAGCATGCCGGCCTCGGCGAAATCGCTTTCGACCAGGCCGGGATCTGTCAGGGTCGGATCGGCCAGATAGCCGGCGATGTCGGCCAGCCAGCCACCCTTTTCGAACTGGCGCTTCTGCACGTGATAGCTGAGATGCACGACGTCGAAGCTCGGTTTGCCGGAACTGAGCTCGATCACCGTCTTCTGCCGCTGCTGTTGTTCCGGCGTCGCCTCGGCATTGACCTTGATGCCGGTCAGCTCCTCGAATTCGGCGATGTATTTCAGGATGGTGTCGCTGCGCGGGCTTTTAACCAGATTGACGTCGAGCGTCGTGCCGGCAAAGCGCTTCCAGTCGACGCTGGCGGAAAAGCTCGGGCGAATGCCCGCCAGGCCCGCGGCAGCGAGCGCCGTGGTTCCTGCAAGAACTTGCCTTCTCGTTGGCTTGAACGGATTGGACGACATTTCTTCCTCCCTGGGGTTGCTGTCGTTGTGGATAGCTTCGCGGCAGCCGCGAACCATACGTTCCTCAGATCTGGAGCGCCAACCGGCGCGCATTGTCGATATGCCGGCTGATCGCCTCGACCGCCTTTTGCGGGTCGCGGCTCTCGAGCGCTTCGATCACCGTCAGGTGCTCCTGCATCACCGGCACGACGCGCCCGTCGATACGGAAACGCTCCTGGTGGATTAGCCTGATCTTTACCGAGTTGACCAGATACGCCTTGGCGATGATCTCGTTGCCCAGCGCATCGATGAAGGTATCGTGCATGGCCCAATCGATGTTCTGGGCCCTGGCTTCCATTTCCGGCGTCGGCGCCTGCGACAGCGCTTGAGCCAGCATGTCCTCATGCTCGTGCCGCAGGCGGGCGAGCTCGGCGTCAGAGGCGTTGACGGTGAATAGCGCCACCGCTTCGCGCTCCATGAACAGGCGAAACTGGAAGGCTTCGCGGATCAGGTTGACGTCGATATGGGCGATCTGCATGCCGCGCTGCGGGATCGTCGTCAAAAGCCCCTCGGCCTCGAGACGCGGCACGATCTCGCGGATGGCGCCAAGCGGCAGCCCGGTAAAGGCAACCAGCTCGCGCTGCGACACGAATTGTCCCGGCCGCAGATCGCGGGCCAGCAAATGCCGCGTAAAGCTGGCATAAGCTCTTTCCCTGAGGGTTGCCGGTTCGCTGCTGTCGTCCATTTCAGCGCGCTTCCCTTACCGGTCAGGCCGGCTCTGTCGCAAACAGACTGTCATAGGCGGCAGCAAGCTGTCGCCGCCCCTGCGAAGTGATCGGCTCCAGTGGCGGACGGACCGCCAGCCAGCGCTCGTCGCCGGTCTTGCGCGCCACCATGACCTTCACCGCCGGGGTGACCGGATATTTGAGCAATTCGAGCACAAAGCTCTCGACGCGGGCATCGTCGCGGCCAACCTCGGCCATGGCGCGGATTTCGCCGATGACGAAATTGGCCATGCCGGAAATGGCGCCCTGCCCGCCCTGGCGCACACTTCTGGCCAGGTGCCGCTCGTCGCCGATCAGGATCACCAGGTCGCCATGGGCTCTTAGCAGCGCCTCGCTGTAGCTCCAGTCGCCACCCGAATCCTTGACGCCGGCGACCACGCCGGGGAAAGCCGCACGCAGCCGACCGATCAGGGCAAGCGGAAGCGGCACCATGGTGACAGAAGGGATGTTGTAGAGGAGGACGCCGCGGGCCAACGGGCCGAGCGCAGCGAAGACGGCGGAAAACCATCCGAACAGCCCGTCCTCGCCGACATTCTTGAAGTAGCTCGGTGGAGCCAGCAGGATGTTGCGGACGCCGCATTGCAAGGCATGCCGCGCCTGTTCGGCAGCGTCTTCGGCCGCATCGACCAGCACGCTGGCGACGAGCTGATGTGCCGGAATGCCGGCGGCCAGCATGGCCTCGGTAACGATCCGCCGCTCTCCCGTGCCCACCGAGGCGCCTTCCCCGGTGGTGCCGAAGAGCGTTGCGCTGCTGCAGCCGGCGCCAAGGCAAGCCCGGGCCTGCGTGATCATGGGAGAGATGGCGATTTGCCCGGACGGCTCGAAAGGCGTGGTGAGGGCAACCGAAAGACCAAAGCGCGAGGCCACTGCTATTCTCTCCAGACATCAATGTGCAAGCAGTCATAGCACGCTAACATGTTAGTTGTAAATTGCGGCGGCGCCCTTTTCGCAAGGACGTCGACATCGGTAGCGCGACCCCTACTGTCCCGTCGCGTCCGCGTAGATATCGAGGACACGGGTGATGCTGCCGATTAGAAGGTCGTGCGCGAGCGGCTTGACCCGGCCTGCCGCAACCTCGGCGTCGAGCTGCCCCAGATACTGGCTGATCAGAGGCCGGGGGATGTCCTTCTCGCCCAATACATCCAGCAGCGTCTGTGTCGTGCGTTGCGCCGCCGGCGTCGGCCAGTGATAGCGGATGCGATCGCTGAACGAAAAATGCCGTTGCACGCGTTGCTCTTCCGGAGTGCCCGGATAGTATTTCTGCCAATTGTCCGGCGACGCCAGCATGATGCGTTCCATCGCGGCAGGCAGGCTTTCGCGCGAAGGGTCCGGCGCGAGGATATCGGCGATATGGCTGAGCCCATAAAGCGCTTCGCGAAGCGCGAAAGTAAGCCAGGGTCCGACCTTGAGGATGGCGAAGCCGTCGCGAACGAGAGCGTTAAGCGATTCCGCCGGCTGGTAGTCGGTCGAATGCGCCTCAAAAACAAATTGCGGCATGCGGTCGAGTGCAGCCACCAGTTCGGTCGCCTTGGCCGGCGCATAGGGCACGATCTCGGTGTTGCCGAACTCGACTCCGGGCTGGACGACGACGCCGACCGCACGGGCAAAAGCGGCTTCGAGGCCGGCGCGGGAAAACGCTCGGGCGTGGATCTCTACGGTGCGCAAGGCATCTCCGGGCGCCGTCACATGCAGATGGTCGAGCGCCTCCAGCGCACCGCCCGGCACCGGAACTTCGGTGCCGATGACGTAGACGGGCCTTTCGCTGCCGGCGCACTCGACTGCCGCCTCAGCGATAGCCGCAAGTTCAGCCGCGCGTGCGGCGATGATCTCGTCGGCAAGCACGGCTGGATCGTCGGCGCAGGCCATGCTCGTATCCAGATGCATCTTGGTGAAGCCGGCGCTCGCATAGGCATCGATCATCGCCCCCGCCTTCTTCATCGCGGTAGCTGCTGCCATGTGCTTCCACGGATTCGGCCCGAGATGATCGCCGCCGAGGATCAGGCGATCAATTGGGAAACCCGCTTTCTGCGCACGCGCCTCGACGAAGCTGCGGAAGCCGGCGGGCATCATCCCGGTATAGCCGCCCTCGTGGTTGACTTGGTTGCAGGTGGCCTCGATCAGCACATCCGCGCGCCGCGCCACGCCGTGACGCAGAGCGGCCTCGATAACCAGCGGATGCGCCGAGCAGACCGAGGCGATGCCACTTCTCTCGCCTGCGGCGCGCTTGGCCGCAATGTTCGCAAACCTTCGCGTCGCGTCACTCACTGCGTGTTCCCCGTGGCGATGAATGCCTCGACCGCTTCAAGCGGGAAAATACCTTCCATCGGCCCCTTGCGGGTGACGGCGAGCGCACCGCAGGCGTTGGCGATCCGCAGGGCTTCGGCAGGAGCCGCCCCGCGCAGCCAGAACGAGACGAAGGCAGCACCGAAGCAGTCGCCGGCACCGGTCGGATCGACCTCGTCGACGGCAAAGCCTGACGAGGCGACCGCGCCGTGGCGATCATGATAGACGGCGCCGGCGGCGCCTTTCTTCAGGACGATGCAGGACAGGCCACGGGCCAGCAATTCGTCGACCGCGCCCTTCTCGTCCTTCGCGGATGAAAACAGGAAGAGCTCCTCGCCGCTCGGCAGGAAGATGTCGGCTCGCGCCAGCACTTGGCCGAGTGCTGCGCGCATGCCGGATGCCTGCATGATCTCGCGGCGGATGTTCGGATCGAAGGACACGGTTCCACCCCCGGCCTTGACAGTCTCGATCGCCGACAGCGCCACCGCGATGGCGCGGTCGGAAAACAGCGACGAGCCCATGATATGGACGTGATCGGCACCGGCGAGCAGCTTTGTCGCCGCCGCGCTTGTCTCGATCAGGCCGGCGGCGCTGTTGCGGATGTTGAAGACGAAATGCCGGCTGGCGTCGGTCCGGTAGGTGACAAAGGCCGTGCCCGTTGCATGGCCCTTGTGAACCGCGATCGCCGACACATCGGCGCCCAGCGCCCGCAGCCGCTCGATGTTGAGCCTGCCGAAATCGTCGTCGCCGACGGCCCCGACAAGGCCAGCCGGCTGGCCGAGCGCCGCCGCCTGGCCGATGAAGATGGCGGGCGCGCCGGACGGGTAGGGTCCAAGCAGCGGACCAGGCTCGAGAAAGCTCTGGCCGATCCGCACGGCCATGATCTCGACGAGTATCTCGCCGGCACTGACCAGCTTCTTCATCTCGCGGAATCCCTCCGTGCGTTTCGCCCGGCCTCGCTTCGGATGAACCTCGCGAGCATTTTCCGGGGATACGAATTTCGAATACGCCTACGGAGGTGAATACGGCTTGTGCTTTTTCGCGTCAATTAATAAATTGACGCATGAAAACTATCGAAATTGTCTGTAAAGTTTCGCCTTGCGGTTGCAGGCTGGCGCGCCGTATGTAGGGGCCGGGGTAGCGCTAAGGAACGGCGCGAGGGATTTGATGTCGATAACCCACAAGACGATGGAGGATTTCGCCCGCTCTTGCGGCGTCTCCAGGCCGACGCTGTCGAAATTTTTTGATGATCCGACCAGTGTCAAGCCGGCGACACGGCAGCGGATCGAGGTTGCGCTGCGCGCGTCCGACTACCAGCCCAATCTCTTTGCGCGCAACCTGAACCGCAAGCGAACCCGCAGCATCGGCATCGTGGTGCCGACGGTCGCCGATCCCTTCTATTCCGAGATGGTCAGCCGAATCGAACTCAGGCTGCGCGACGAGGGCTACTGGCCGATCGTGATCTCCTCGCATGGCTCGCGCGAGCTCGAAGTGGAAGCGACGCGAACCATTCTTTCGCTAAAAGTTTCCGGCGCGTTGATTGCGCCGCTTGGGTTGCGTTCGGACCACGGCACGCTGGAGAAGCTGACGCAGACTATACCGATCGTCTATTTCGACACTTATCTGGAGGGCGACACGCCATTCGTCGGCAACAACAACAGCCAGAGCGTCTCGACCATCGTCGATTATCTCTGCCGTTCCGGCGATGCCCCGGTCTATTTCGACATCCCGCATGTCAACCACAATTCGCGCGAACGCCTGAACAGCTATATCGGCGCCATGCAGCGGCTCGGCCATGAGCCGGTGGTCATCGGCAATACCGATGACTACACCTGGGATTTTGAACGGATCGGTTATGAGCAGATGGAAGCGATGCTCGTCCGTGGCGGCCTGCCGGGCAAGACCATTCTGTGCGCCAACGACCGTCTCGCCTTCGGCGTGATGGCCGCCGCCTACTCGCAAGGCCGCAAGGTCGGCCGCAAGGGCGATTGCGAGCTGCGGGTCGCAGCCCATGACGACCATCCGCTGAGCCGCTACACCTGCCCTGCCCTCACCACCATGGCGCAGGACTTCGCTTCCATGGCGGGACGCAGCGTTGAGACGCTGCTGGCCTTGCTGGACGAGGACGACGCGGCAGTTGCCGCCAAGGTCAGTCTCGACGCAACGCTGGTTATGCGTCAGTCGGCCTGAGCGTTTCCAAAGACAGGATCGAAGCCGCGCCATGCCGTAACCGCGGCGCCGACCGCCTGCCGCGCCGCCGGACCATAGCGGCCCATCGAGACGAAGCCGTGGATCTGGCCGGGCCAGCGCCGCAGGACGACCGGCACCTTGTCGTCTTCCAGACGCTTGGCATAAGCCTCGCCTTCATCAGCGAGGATGTCGTGACCGGCGATGGCGACAAAGGCCGGGGCTGCGCCGGCAAGGCTCGCAACCTTGAGTGGCGACACGCGCCAGTCGTCGATATCCTTGGCATCCCTGATATAGTGGTCGCGGAACCAGGCCATGGTCGCGGATGTCAGGCCATAGCCGTCGACGAAGCGGCGATAGCTGTCCGCCGCCTGCCAGGCGTCCGTGTTCGGATAGAACAGCAGTTGCGCAGTCGGCGGGTTCTTGTCGCCGCGCGCAAGCAGGCAAAGCACGGTAGCGAGATTGCCGCCGGCACTGTCGCCGGCGACAGCGATTCTTCTCGCGTCGATGCCGAGGTCGCCCGCGCCGTCCTGCACGAAGGAAAGTGCGGCACGGCAATCTTCGATCGCCGCCGGAAATTTGTGCTCCGGCGCCAACCGGTAGTCGGGAGAGACGACGACGCAGGCCGCCATATTGGCAAGCCAGCGGCAGATCTCGTCATGCGACTCGAGATTGCCGATCACCCAGCCGCCGCCATGCAGATAGAGCAGCGCCGGGGCATCGGCCTCGACCGAGCCCTGTCCGCGATAGATCCTGAGCGTCAACCGGCCGCCTGGCCCGGCGATGATGCGCTCGGTCAGCGAAGCCACAGGCTCACGCTCACCTTGCAATGCCGGAAAGCCCTTCTCATAGGCGCGGCGCGCTTCTTCGGGCGTGCCGGCTTCGAATGGCGGGGCTGCCGCTTGCCGGTCGAGGTCGAGCACATGCCGGGCCTCCGGATCGAGCAACGGCGAAAGCGATGTCGTCATGTTAGGTCCCCTCCGATATCAGGCAAGCAGGCTGGCCGCTTCGTCTTCCCCAAGAAGCGGCGGCTGATCAACCCTTGTGTTGACGGCGACGGACTCACGGCTCTCTCCCGAAGTGAGAATCGCCTCCATGATCTCCAGCACATGCAGCGCAAGGTCGCCGGACGCGCGCGGCCTTCTGCCTGACATCAGAGCGTGCGAAAGATCGGCGACGCCGAGCATGCGATAATTGGCGCGGTCGGGCGCGGCGAAGGGCCAATTGCGCGCGCCATAGAGTTCGCTCTCGCTGGGAAAGTCGGCCCAGTCGGCCCCACGTTCCGACAGCGAGACGGTGCCGCCGAACGTGTCCGGATCGGGCAGCCTGAGCGAGCCTTCGGTCCCATGCAGCTCGATCGGATGGTTAGAGTGCCTGAAGACATCCCAGGAGGCACCGAAGGTGACAGTGGCACCGGAATGGAACTCCAGCAGCGACAGGATGTTGGTCGGTGTGCCGACCTTGAAGCTGGTGTTCCGATAGGGGCCTTCGGCAGTAATCAGCCGCTCATCCTGGCCTCGCGTCGCCATCGCCATCACGCGGGCCACCGGCCCCAGCAAATTAACAAGCATCGTCAGGTAATAGGGCCCCATGTCGAAGACCGGTCCGCCGCCCGGCTGATAGTAGAATTGCGGATTGGGATGCCAGTGCTCCATGCCGCGCCCCATCATGAAGGCGGTGCCGGTCACCGCGCGGCCGATTGCGCCCTCATCCATGAGGCGGCGTGCCCGCCGTCCGGCGGCGCCGAGGAAAGTATCCGGAGCCGAACCCAGCAGCAGCCCGCGCTCCGCCGCCTCGGCGACAAGCCGCCGGCCGTCGCTTGCCGAGGTTGCCAGCGGCTTTTCGGTGAAGACGTGCTTTCCCGCCGAAAGCGCCGAAAACGAAATGTCGAAATGCGCCGCCGGGACGGTCAGGTTGAGGACGAGGTCGATCTCGGGATCGGCCAGGAGCGCTTCGACGCTGACCGCCCGCATACCGTATTCGCTGGCACGCAGGGCCGCCATATCGGGCGATATGTCGGCACAGGCGCGCAATTCCACCTCACCGAACAGAGCCGCATTGCGCAAATAGGTCATAGAAATGTTGCCGCATCCGACAACGCCGATACCGACCTTAGATCCTGATTTTCCTAGCATATTCTAGTTTACCTCGAACGCCGAATATCCTGGCTGAGTTATTGCACCAGCAACGGATCACATTCGAAAGCCGCTTTACAGTATTTTAAATATTGACGGGCGTAAAATTTTTATGGAACATGCGGAAATGCTGTCTGGGAGGCCGCCAGGAGGAGAAAATGGATGACATCCAAGGAGCCGGTCTCCTTGATCGTGCTGGTGCTATTCTTCCGCGGCACATCATCGAAGGCTGACGCAGAGCGGCATCAAGGAATGAAAGGACGAACGTGAAAGACCTGAAAGTCGGTTGTCAGACCTTTACCTGGGAAATGCTCGGAGACCGGTTTGCCGGCCGCCCCGACGATCTCCTGGAGGCAATCGCCGACGGCGGTTATGCCGGCATCGAGATCACGGACACGATGATCGGCCACTATGCCGACAGGCCGGCGGAATTCGCCATGGCACTGAAGTCGGCCGGTCTCACCCTCGTCTCTTTCGCCTTCGGCTCGACGAGCGGCTTTACGCTACGGGACAGGATCGGTTCCGACCTGGAAACCGCGCAGCGCTGGATCGATTTCGCCGCCGCATTTTCCGGCGCGCTGGTCTCCATGGGGTCGGCCACCGTCGTGTCCGACGGCCCGCGTGACGACAAGTTTGCCATCGCTGCGGAGTTCTACAACAAGGCCGGCGAATTCGGACGCAGGGCCGGCGTCGACATCGCTGTCCATCCCAGTTCCCACCACAACACACTGCTGTTCGACCGTGCCGACTATGACCGGATTTTCGAACTGATCGATGTCGCTCGTCGGCTGGGTGCCCGACACCGGCCACATATTGCGCGGCCATGAAGACATGGCAGATACGCTCACCACCTACCGCGACCGCATCCGCTACGTGCATCTGAAGGATGTCGATGCTGGTGGCACCTGGGCGATGCTCGGCAAGGGCGTCTGCGATACCCAAGCCGTGATCGATATCGCTACCGCCGCACCTCGTTTCAACGGTTGGCTGATATTGGAAGAGGAATCCGAGACCGCCGCCGCCGATCCGGCCGCCGCGGTCAAGACCAACCGTCAGACCATGCACGGCTACGGCGTGTGAGGAAGAGACCATGATTCGGAAGCAAGACCGTCGCCTTCGTGTCGGCGTGCTCGGCTGCGGGCCGATCGCGCAATTCGCCCATCTCGAATCCTGCGTGAAGGCTGGCAATGCTGATCTCTATGCGATCTGCGATGCCGCCCCCGATCTTCTGGCGCGCATGGGCGCGACCTATGAACCCGACAAAATGTATGGCGATTACGATGAGATGCTCGCCGATCCACAACTGGAGGCGGTGATCGTCGCGACCTCTGACGCCTATCACGTCCCGATGTCGATCAAGGCCCTCGAGGCCGGCAAGCACGTGCTGTGCGAAAAGCCGATCGGCGTCTCGGTCGAAGAGGGCGAGATGCTCGCCGATGCAGTTAAACGCTCCGGCAAGGTGCTGCAGGTTGGCCACATGAAGCGCTTCGACCCGGCGCTGGAAGCGGCGCGCGATTTCGTCCGCGACGAGATCGGCGAGATCCTGGCGCTAAAGGCCTGGTATTGCGATTCTACCCACCGCTATACCAACACCGACGCGGTCCAGCCGCTGCCCGTCACCAGCAAGCTGGCGCACAAGCCGGGCGGCAATCCGAAGGCCGACCTCAGGCAGTATTTCATGCTCGCGCACGGCTCCCACCTCGTGGACACGGCGCGCTTCATGTGCGGCGAGATCGTCGCCGTGCGCGCCCGCCTCAACGAGCGTTTCGGCGCCTATTGCTGGTTCATCGAAACTGAGTTCGCCAATGGCGCGCTTGGCCATCTCGACCTCACCGTGGCTGTCCGCATGGACTGGCACGAGGGTTTCCAGCTCTATGGCGAGAACGGCTCGGTGATCGCCAAGACCTTCAATCCCTGGTATTTCCGGGCGAGCGAGGTCGACATCTTTCACGAGAAGGATGCGACATCGCGAAGGCCGCTCGGCGCCGACGGGCATTTCTTCAGGCGCCAGCTCGAAGGCCTCGCCGACACGGTGCTCGACGGCAAGCCTATGCGCGGCGCCAACGTCGAGGACGGCCTTGCCTCGATCCGCGCCATGGTGGCGATCGCCCGCTCGGTCGAAACCGGGCAACGCGTCGAGATCGCTTCCGTCACGGGAGCGGTATGATGCAGATCGGGGTGTTCGCCAAGACCTTCCCGGGGAGCGAGCCGGCCGGCGTGCTGGCGGCGGTCCGCGACGCGGGGTTTTCCGTCACCCAGTTCAACCTGGCCTGCGCCGGCCTGCCGTCGATGCCGGATGCGGTCCCTGACGACGCCATCAACGTCATCGCAGCTGCGTCCGATGCCTCCGGTGTCGCCCTGGTGGCGCTCTCGGGCACCTACAACATGGCCCATCCGGACAAGACGGTGCGCGACGACGGCCTGCGCCGGCTTGGCGTGGTCATCAAGGCCGCGGCAGACCTTTCCGTTCCGCTGGTCACCCTGTGCACGGGAACGCGCAATGCGGAGGACCAGTGGGCATATCATCCCGACAATACCGACCCCTCGGCATGGGAGGACATGGCGGGCGAGATGGAAAAGGCGCTGCAACTCGCGGAGCGTCACGGCGTCGATCTCGGCATCGAGCCCGAACAGGCCAACATCGTCACCTCGGCGTCGGACGCGATGCGCCTCATCGCCGAGATGGGCTCGAGACGGTTGCGTATAGTTCTCGATCCGGCCAACCTGTTCGAACAGGCGAGCCCCGAGGAGGCACGCGCCGTCGTGGCCGCTGCGGTCGAGCACACAGCCGGCCATGTCGCCATGGCCCATGCCAAGGACCGTTTCGCCGACGGCCGCTTCGCTACGGCCGGGCAAGGTGTCGTCAATTTCCCGGATTTTGTCGCCCGACTGAAGGCATCAGGCTTTGACGGGACGCTGGTGACGCACGGACTTTCGGCCGAAGAAGCGCCCGGGGTTGCCCGTTTCCTGACGGGGTTGGCCTGATGGCCCGCCCGACCACCCTGCTTCGCGACGACGCTGCGCTGCGGGTTTCCGACGCGGGCGACGGGTTGGCGGTCGTGTTCCAGCATGGGTTGGGTGGTAGCGAGGCGCAGGCTGCCCAGGCTTTCCCAACCGACGCCGGCATACGGCGCCTCACACTGGAATGCCGCGGGCACGGTGCCTCAGGGCTCGGCGGCCGCCGCCCGTTTTCCCTGAGCATGTTCGCCGACGATGTGCTGGCCGCCGCCGATCAGGCCGGCCTCGACCGTTTCATCGCCAGCGGCATTTCTATGGGCGCGGCGATCGCCTTGCGCCTGGCCTGCCGTCATCCGGACCGCGTCGCGGGCCTGCTGCTTGTGCGGCCGGCCTGGATTTTCGACAGCGCGCCGGTGAACCTGCGGCCGATCGCCGAGGTTGCCGGCCTGATCCTCGACCCCGGCCCCGACGAGGCCAGGACGATTTTCGTGCAATCGGAAACCGCCGCGCGCCTGCAGCGTGAAGCACCCGACAACCTTGCCTCGCTGTTCGGCTATTTCGACCGGCCAGACGCCGCGCCATTCGCGCAAGTCCTCGCCGATATTGCCGCCGACGGACCGGGCGTCTCGGCGAGTGACGCCGCTGCGCTTGGCATTGCCACGCTCATCATCGGCAACGCCATGGATGCGGTGCATCCGCTCTCGGCCGCCCATACGCTCGCCGCAACCATTCCCGGCGCGACCTTTGCCGAAATCCATCCCAAGGCGCTCGACAGCGCCAGGCATTTCGCCGAGCTGCAGGCCGAGATCACGGCCTTTCTTCACGCCCACGCCAATTTCCGGAGCCTTATTCCCTCATGACGACCAAATCCCTATCCGGCCCTGCCGCGATCGCCGCCCTGCCGCGCAACCGGCTGCTCGGCGAGTTTTCCCTGTGGTCGGCGGACCTTGGTAATATGGAGCGCGACCTGAAGCGCATAGAACCTCATGTCGACCTGCACCACATCGATGTCGCGGACGCCCGCTTCACCCCCGGCTTCCTGTTCTTCCCGGATCTGGTGGCGCGGATCGCCGGGCTGACGGCAAGGCCGATCCATGTCCACCTGATGGTCGAGCCGGAGATCGTTGAGGAACAGACGCGCCAGTTCATCGAGGCCGGCGCCGACCTGATCAGCGTGCACGCCGAAAACGGCGAGGCCGGGCTGCGCGCCGTGCGGCTGGCACATGCGCTCGGCGCCGAAGCCGGCGTCGTGCTCAGGGTAGAAACGCAAGTCGCGGCGGTCACCCCCTTCCTGTCGCAAGTGGCTTTCGTGACGCTGCTCGGCACCTCCATCGGCGTCAAGGGCCAGAGCCTGTCCGAACAGGCCTGCGACCGCCTGATCGAAGCGCGCGCGCTGATGAAAAAGGCAGGCCGCGAAGCCGACATTATCCTGGCTGCCGATGGCGGCATCCGCCACGACACGGTGCCGCGCCTGCGCGCCGCCGCCGCCGACACGGTGGTGCTGGGCTCGCTGGCTTTCGGCGACCCCCACCTTGCGCAGCGCATGGCCTGGCTGCACGGGCTGAAGGTCGCCGCCTGATGACAAAGCTCGCGCTTGCCTTCGATCTCGGCGGCACGGAGCTGCGTGGCGCGCTGGTCGAGAGTGGCGGCCGCGTTGTCGCGCAGGTTTCGGCTCCAACGATGGCGATTGCGGGATCGAATGCGGTGATCGGTCAGATCATTGCACTGGCCGGGGCTCTTCTGACACAGCGCCCACAGGCGGACGTCGTCGGCATCGGCATCGGCGCGCCGGGTCCGCTCGATCCCAAAGCGGGAATCGTCATCGGGCCGCCGACCCTGGCCGGCTGGCACGACGTGCCGTTGATCGACATTCTCGGCCGGCAATTCGGTCTGCCGGTGCGGCTGGAGAACGACGCCAATGCGGCGGCTGTCGGCGAATGGCGCCTCGGCGCCGGCCGCGGCAGCGGCTCGCTGGTGTTCGTCACCGTGTCGACCGGCATTGGCGGCGGCGTGGTTGCCGACGGCCACATCTATCACGGCCGGCGCGGGCTGGCGGCCGAGATCGGCCATATGACCATCACCGGTGAAGGCGACCGCTGTTTTTGCGGCGCCGTCGGCTGCTTCGAGGCGGTCGCCTCCGGAACCGCGCTCGGGCGGCGTGCTACGGCGTTGACAGCGCCGGGCGACGGCTCCCTTCTCAGGCGCCTTTCGGCTGACGGCGACGTTTCAGCCAGGCACGTCGTCGAGGCCGCACGTGCCGGCGATATCGGCGCGCTCGAATTGATCGAGGCGGAAGCCAGGTGGCTCGGCATCGGCTTCACCAACCTGCTTCACCTCTATTCGCCGGACCTGATCGTCATGGGCGGCGGCCTCGCCAATGGCTTCGACCTGTTGGCCCCGACCATCAGGGCAACCGTCGAACAGCGGGCGATGCCGGCCTACCGCGACGTGCCGATCGTGCCGGCGCAGCTTGGCGACCGCGCAGGACTGATCGGCGCGGCCAGCCTGATCCTGTGGGAAGGCGAACCAGGCGTATCTAACTGACCAGCGGCCGAATGCGCTTCGGTGCAAAGCCTTGAGATGCCGGCAGGACAGAGGGGGGCGCGAAGGATCGCCACAGTCTTCATTCTGCGCCGCAGCATCGCCCGACTGGGGGCGCCGCAAGCTGCCGCTTACTTCCCGCAGTGGTGATCGTTGATCTTGTTCAACGCATTCGCGTCGGGCCCGACCCTGTGGTAGGAGCAGGCTCCGGCGGCTGTCGTGAACAACTGCTGGTCATAGTAGCGCGGGCCGCCGAACAGGATGTCGATGATGTCGCCTTCGGCGGGAACGTAGCGTTCAGGGTCAGCCCGTTGGTCGCGACTTCCAGCGAAGGCCGCGGCGGACATGCTGCAGCCCATTGCGAAAGCGATAGCGCGGATCGCAAAGCGTTTTGTCGTCATCGGCAACACCCTTCTGGCCGTTCGGGTTCCCACCATACATCCAAAATCGCCAGCCGAGCAAAAGTTCCCTGAACGGCACTCTGGCCAACCAGCTCAAACCTGTTTCTCGACCAAGCTGGTCACCACCGGCATCGTCTACAACAGCAAGGCGCCCCTCGTGCCGGCGAGCGGGGAGGATCTCACCAAGGTAACTTCGCCCGGCCTGCGCGGCAATCTATCCCGCGATCTCCAGCAAGGACGATACCAGCAACCGGCGTTCGTCGACCGAAAGAACATCCGAATCGAACAGGTTCATGCTGCGAAGTCCTTCGATGGCGAGGTAGCAGACCAGCAGCGCCTTGAGGTCCGGCGTCTCTCCCTTGAGCCGCTCGAAAACCTGCCGCCTGAACGATTTTATCGGTGTCAGGAAATCGGGATCCTCGGCGATCGCTGAAAATATCCAGGAAGCCGACGGTTTCGATTCCTCGGCATGTTCGGCCGAAAGCTTGATGTAGGTCGCAAGCGGGCTTTCGCCGCTGACGGTGGCCGTGCGGGCGGACTCCAGCGCCTGCTCGAAGGCGCGCAGGTAGTCCTCCACCAGCGCCTGCAGCAGTTTCGCCTTGGTCGGGAAATTGTACAGCAAGCCGCCTTTCGACACGCCGGCTCGGCTGGCGACGGCGTCCAGCGACAGGCTGCCGGGCCCTGTCTCGCGTGCCACATCGGCGGCGGCGGCGAGTATCCTGTCGCGCGAATTTGTTCTTCGAGCCTTCATCAGTCGTTCCCCATACATTAGCTTTACGCGGAATTGACAAGACCGTCCAGACGGTACAGTAAGGTTGCCGTCATTTGAAATCGGGACCGGTCACAGGTATGTGTGTCGGTCATCCGACTGTTATGCCGGGCCATGGCCAAGGGGACTGTTCGTGATCAAGCGTTTCATCATTGCCTTCATTCTGCTCGTGCTGGTGTGCGGCGGCATCGTCGGCTTCAATTTGTTCCGCGACAACGCAATGCAGCAATTCTTCGCCACGATGAAGCCGCCGGCCGCGACCGTGTCGACGACAATCGTCAAGCCGACGGACTGGACGCCGGGCGTCGAGGCGATCGGTACTGTCAGTGCGGTCCGCGGCGTCGACCTGAGCGTCGAAACCGCCGGTATCGTCAAGGACATCATGTTTCACGCCAATCAGAAGGTTGAAGCCAACGCGGTTCTCCTTCGGCTCGACGATGCCGCCGAGCGCGCCGATCTCGATGCAACGAAGGCGCAAGCAGCGCTCGACCAGACGGCGTTGACACGCGCCCTTGAATTGCAAAAGCGCGGTGTCGGCTCGGAATCGACGCTCGACACGGCGCGGGCAACCGCATCGGCTTCCGCTTCGCAGGTCAACAGGCTGCAGGCGGTGCTCGAACAGAAGCTGCTGACAGCGCCCTTCGGCGGCACAGTGGGTATCCCAAGGATCGATCTCGGCCAGTATCTCTCACCCGGCACTGCCGTAGTGACACTGCAGGACCTGGAGACGATGCGGGCCGATTTCTCGGTTCCCGAACAGCAGCTTCCGCTGCTGAAGATCGGCCAGAAGGTGCGGCTGGGCATTGGTGACGGCGAGCTGCCGTTCGGCGGCACCATCCGCGGTATCGACCCGAAGATCGATCCAACCAGCCGGCTGGTGACGGTCAGGGCGGAGGTCGCCAACCCCGAAGGCAAGCTGACCCCTGGCCAGTTCGTGCAGGTGCGCGTCGAATTGCCCGAGGAAAACAACGTGCTGACGGTGCCGCAGACCGCGCTGACCTCCAGCCTCTACGGCGACTTCGTCTTCGTGGTGCGTCCGGCAAAGCCCGCCGCCGACGGCGGCGCCGCCCCTGCTGCGGCGAAGCCGGAAGAGAAGCCCGCCACGGATACTGCGAAGCCCTCAGCCGAAGCACCCGCGGCAAAACCCGAGGAAAAACCGGCTGCTGCGCCGGCCGAGCCGACGGCGCAAGAGCAGAAGCCGCAGCTCGTGCTTGCCCAGGTGTTCGTCAAGCCAGGCCGCCGCAATGCCGGCCTGGTTGAGATCCTGGAAGGTATCGCCCCCGGCGACGAAGTCGTCACCGCCGGCCAGAACCGCCTTTCCAACGGCATGTCCGTTGCCGTCGACAACACCATCGACCCGACCAAGCCGGCAAACCAGCAGGCAGCCCAGAAATGAGCTTCTCCGACATCTTCATTCGCCGTCCGGTGCTTTCGACCGTGCTCGCCTTGATGATCCTGCTTCTGGGATTCCAGGGCATCTTCAACCTGTCGATCCGGCAGTATCCGGAGGTTGAAGAAACGGCCATCACGATCACTACGGCCTATCCCGGCGCCAGCGCCGACCTGATCCAGGGGTTCATTTCCGCGCCGATCGCCCGTGCCGTCGCTTCGACCGAAAACATCGATTATGTCACGTCGGCGAGCCGGCCGTCCTTAAGCACCGTGACGGTGCAGATGAAACTCGGCTCCAACCCCGATGTCGCGCTGAACGAAGTCCTGTCGAAGGTACAAGGCGTGCGCGGCGATCTGCCGGACGAGGCCGAAGACCCGGTGATCGTCAAGGGTACCGGCGAGCAGTTCGCGATGATGTACATCTCGATGCAGAATCCGAACATGACGCCGGAACAGCTCACCGAGTACATTGAGCGCGTCGTGCGGCCGCGCATGTCGACGGTCGAGGGTGTCGCCGACGTACAGATCTTCGGCGCCGCCGAATATTCGATGCGCGTCTGGATCGACCCGATCAAACTGGCGGCGCGCGGCGTCACGGCGGCGGAAGTGCTGACCGCCATCAATGCATCGAATTTCCTCTCCGCGCCGGGCAATACCGAAAACGAATACGTCGCCTCTTCGATCACCGTCCGCTCGACGCTGCAGACGCCGGAGGCTTTCGCCGCTCTTCCGCTTCGTTCGACAGACGGCAATGTGGTGAGACTGCGCGACGTGGCGCGCGTAGAGCTCGCCGCGGCGAACACCGACACCAGGGTCACTTTCAACGGCAAGCCCGGCATCTTTCTCGCCATCTTCCCAACGCCGGCCGCCAATCCGCTGACGACAGCGGAGGCAATCCACGACATTGTGCCGACGATCCAGGAGACGCTGCCGCAAGGCATGACGATCGAGATCGTCTACGATTCGACCGAGCAGATCAGCGCGTCGATCGAGGAGGTGTTCAAGACCATCGGCGAAGCGGTCATCATCGTCATCGTCGTCATCCTGCTCTTCCTCGGCTCGTTCCGCTCGGTGCTGATGCCGATCGTGACCATTCCGCTGTCGCTGATCGGCGTCTGCTTCCTGCTGTTTTCGCTGGGTTATTCGATCAACCTTTTGTCGTTGCTGGCCATGGTGCTGGCGATCGGCCTCGTCGTTGACGATGCCATCGTGGTGGTGGAAAACATTCACCGCCATATGGAGGAAGATGGTTTGTCGCCGATGCAGGCGGCCTTCAACGGCATGCGGGAGATCTCGTCCGCCGTCATCGCCATGACGATAACGCTGGCCGCCGTATTCGCGCCGCTGGCCTTCACCGGCGGCCTGACCGGCGCACTGTTTCGCGAATTCGCGGTGACGCTTGCCGGCTCGGTGGTGCTTTCGGGTGTCGTTGCCCTCACCGTCACGCCGATGATGTCGGCACGCATCCTGAGGTCAGGCTCGCACAGCCGCTTCCAGCGTATTGTCGACAGCACGTTCGGGCGCGTCGAAAACATCTATGAACGGCTGGTCAGCGGCTCGTTGAAATATCGCCCCGTGACGCTGATGATCGTCATCGCACTAGTCGCCACGACCGGCTTCATGTTCACCAAGACCGCCAGCGAACTGGCGCCGGAAGAAGACCAGGGCTTCTTGCTGTCTATTGTGAACGCGCCGCGCTATGCGACGTCGGACTACACCGAGACCTATGTGAACCTGATTCTCGGGCTGGTGAATGATATCCCCGAAACCAGGGCGCGGTTCTCCGCCGTCGCGTTCCAAGGCCCGACGAACAACGCCTTCGTCGGCTTCGCATTCAAGGACTGGGCCGACCGCACGCGCAGCTCGAAGGAACTCCAGGAAGACATCACGGGTCGCCTCAGCAAGGTTGCGGGCGTCGAAGCTTTCGTCTTCGCACCGCCCACGCTGCCCGGCTCCGGCGGCGGCCTGCCGATCACGATGGTGGTGCGCTCGACCGGAGAGGCCTCCCAGGTGTATGAGGCGGCCGAGGACATCAAGAACAAGGCGCAGGCCTCCGGTCGCTTCCTCGCCGTGCAGAATTCGATGTCGTTCGACGCGCCGCAAGTGACGGTGACGATCGACCGCGACCGCGCCGCGGCGCTCAACCTGCCGATCGCCGACATCGGCCGGACGCTGACCCTCTTGGTCGGTGGCGCCGAAGTGGCGCAATTCGACCGCGAATCCAACAGCTACGACATCATCCCGCAGGTGCCGCAGAACTTCCGCGACAACCCTGAAAAGCTGGCCGAGTATTTCGTGCGCAGCGCATCGGGCGAGATGGTGCCGCTCTCGGCGGTGGTGAAGATCTCGACCAATGCCTCGCCGGCCGTGATCGAGCAGTTCAACCAATTGAACTCCGCCACGATTTCCGCACTGCCATTGCCTACCGTAACCACCGGCGACGGGCTGAAGACCATCGAGGACATCGCCAGGGAAAGCCTGCCCGATACGTTCTTCATCGACTATACCGGCCAGTCGCGGCAGGAGAAGGAACAGGGCTACACGATCATCATCGCCTTCGCGGCAGCCGTTCTGGTCATCTATCTGGTGCTGGCGGCGCAATTCGAAAGCTTCCGCGATCCACTAATCATCATGATGTCGGTGCCGCTGTCGATCTTCGGCGCGATCGTGCCGCTCAATCTGGGGCTGGGAACGCTCAATATCTACACGCAGGTCGGCCTGATCACGCTGATCGGCCTGATCACCAAGCACGGCATTCTTCTGGTCGAGTTTGCCAACCAGCAGCGCGAGCTCCACGGGATGCGGCGGCGCGATGCGATCGTCGCCTCGGCCAGGGTGCGGCTAAGGCCGATCCTGATGACGACGGCGGCGATGGCGCTCGGCGTGGTGCCGCTGATCATCTCCAGCGGCGCGGGTGCGGCAGCGCGCTATTCGATGGGCCTGGTGATCTTCACCGGCATTCTGGTGGGAACCATGTTCACCCTGTTCGTGGTGCCGATGTTCTACACCTTGATTGCCAGCAAGGACCTGCCGCATCACGCCGAGAAGCCGGACCCAAAGCTGATGCCGGTGCCGGTTGATTGATTGACAAAAAAGGCCGGAATTTCCGGCCTTTTTCTTGGGCAGTGATGTCCGACCGCAAGGTATTTATACAAGCGGATCGTCTTTGGTTATCTATTTGACGATGACGATCCGGGTGTTGGCCGGACCGAAAATCTCGACAAGCTGGTAGAAATCGGCGGCGTTGTCCGGATGCAGCCGCACGCAGCCATGCGAGGCCGGCTGGCCGAGGCGCTTGACGAAATTGGTGGCATGAACGGCGCAGCCACCCTTGAAGAAGACCGAATGCGGCATCGGCGCGTTGTCGTATTTCCTCGAATACCACATTTGATGCATGCGGGTCGGCTTGAACGAGCCGGTCGGGGTGACATGCCCCCTGCCGCCGGTCGAGACCTTCCACGCGAAGGTCGGCCGCCCGTCGACCAGGACTTGCATCGTCTGCTGCGAAAGCGAAATCCGCGCCACGATCTGATTGGCGGCCCGATTGGCGGCATGGGCGACGCCGTTACCGGCGCCGAACAGAAGAACCGCACCCGTGAGAGCGGCGGCAGCGATGTTGATGAGCTTGGCAGAAATGGCAGTGTACATGATGTCCCCGTCTGCCGGACATGGCCGGCTCCAATTCGATGACCGGCTTATCGTTGGGTCACGTTTCGAATTGATTTCGCGTGGCAGACGTTTCTGTTTCGAATCTGTTTCCCCTGGTTAGAGCATCGGACGTTCAAGTGAGTCCATACCCTGCGGCTGTGAAGTAGTTTCTGCATTCAACTGGCGAGAACAGATTGCAGATATCGCCGATTG
>NZ_JAMYLP010000020.1:0-84078 GCF_040318085.1 Mesorhizobium sp. M1322 | reverse complement strand
CCCGAGATCTACACTTAAGTATTCGTCGGCTGCGTCAGAGGTTTATAATAGACAGTTCGATGGCCGTGCAGAGGATGTGCCTTTCTAGATGCCGGGCGGCTATAGTGCCGACCGGCGTCATCACGTCCGCTTCTGGCAGACCGATGCGACCGGAGACGATGGCCGGCCGCTCTGGCTGGGGTCGGCAAGCTTCGATCGTGGCGTCGGCCTCAGCCACGACACCGGCGCGATCACCCACCATATCGGTCCCGACATCGACGCCGAGCGCGGCTTCCTGATCCACGACCTTTCTGCCGCAGGCATGCTGATCTCGACCAGCGAGATATCAGGCATCGGTGCGACAAAGACCGGGCGCAATGGCGGCGGCGATCGCTATTTCACCGACGGCAAGGCGGTGGTGGGCGTGCTGCTGCAATTGCCGTAGGCGCAAGACGATCGGCCGGCTTTCCGGCTCATCGTCGCCCTGATCGAGCATTTTTCGTCGCCACCATGGGATGCCGTGTGAGATGGTTGCTCCCGCCGCCACGAAAAATGACGGCCATCTATTTTCGAAGACCGCGCCGCAATGCTATTGACCTCGCATGCTCTATGCTGAAATCGCTATCGTGGTCGTCCTCATCTGCGTGAACGGCCTTCTGGCAATGTCCGAACTTGCCATCGTCTCGTCACGGCCGGCCCGCCTCAAGGCGATGATCGACCGCCACGTCAAGGGCGCCGGCCGGGCCTTGGCGCTCGGCGCCAATCCCGGCAAATTCCTGTCGTCGGTACAGATCGGCATCACCCTGGTCGGCGTTCTGTCCGGCGCTTTTTCCGGCGCCACGCTCGGCGATCGGCTGTCCGTATTCCTGGCATCGACCGGTATTCGGGAAAGTCTTGCCGATCCGATCGGCGTCGGCATCGTCGTCGCCCTCATCACCTATTTCTCGCTGATCATCGGCGAACTGGTGCCCAAGCAGATCGCGCTGCGCGATCCCGAACGCGTCGCCGCCAGGGTTGCTCCGGCGATGACCATCCTCGCCACCGTCTCGGCGCCGCTGGTCTTCCTGCTCGACATTTCCGGCCGCTTCATGCTTTGGCTGCTTGGTCAACGCGGTGAAAGCGAGGAGAAGGTCACCGACGAGGAGATCAAGATGCTGGTCGCCGAGGCCGAGCATCACGGCACCATCGAATCCGACGAGCGGCGTATGATCGCTGGCGTCATGCGGCTCGGCGACCGCGCCGTCCGCGCGGTGATGACGCCGCGCACCGAGGTCGACTGGATCAACCTGCAGTCCGATGACGCGGCAACCCGCAAGCTCTTGATGGAGACCCAGCATTCGCGCCTGCCAGCCGGCGATGGCAGTGTCGACGCCATGATCGGCGTCGTCCAGACCCGCGACGTGCTGGCCGCCATGCTTGGCGGTCGCGCGCTCGACCCGCGCCGGCACGTGCGCACCGCTCCCATCGTCCATGACCAGGCCGACGCGCTGGATGTCCTTTCGACACTGAGGGAATCCAACGTACCGATGGCGCTGGTCCATGACGAATACGGCCATTTCGAAGGCATCGTCACCCCAGCGGACATACTGGAAGCCATCACCGGCGTCTTCCGGGCGGACCTCGACGCCGGCGACGAGGAAAACGCCGTCAAACGCGAGGACGGCTCATGGTTGCTCGCCGGCTACATGCAGGCAGACGAGATGGCGGACGTGCTCGGCATCGACCTGCCCGAGAATCGCGACTACGAGACTGTCGCAGGTTACGTGCTGTCGCACCTGCACCATCTGCCGACGACCGGCGAATGCGTGGATGCGCAGGGCGGGCGCTTCGAGGTCGTCGACCTCGACGGCCGCCGCATCGACAAGCTCATCGCCACGCGCCTGCCCGGCGGCCATCGCGAAATCGTGCGGTAAGTTAACACGATGTCTGGGCCGTTCGAGGGTCCACTTTGACCCAAAGCAGACCCTTATTCTGAAAATGTGGACGGCAGCGACGGCGCAGCCTCAGTTCCAAGTGTGAAGGCAGGCTCTCCAAGATCCATCGCCTTGGCGCCGGAAGATCGTGACGACAGTTCCCTCATAGCGTTGCGTTTTGCCGCCTTCGCCCAAAGCGTTGGCCGACCATTTCCCTGTTGCATAGGCAATGTCACCGACACCCAGCGCATCGATCATCTCGATGCGATGATCTTTCACTCCAGCCGAGATCAATCCATTCCAGAAGTCTTTGATTGCGCTCGTTCCCCTGACGACTGCGTGAGTGGATGGCAACACGACCGCGTCCTGTGTATATAGTGCAGCTACTGCGCCAGCATTGCCGCTATTGAAGGCCGAATTCCAGCCCTCGTTCGCCCGCTGAATTTCGTCGCTGATATTCTCAGTTGATTGTGTCATGGCGTTCTCCTTGTTTATCGCCTTCTCAATCAATTCCCGGCCCGAAGGCCTTCATTCGTTGTTGCGAGCGTCTGTGCAGCTTGCAGGTCAGGCAACGTCAGGCCCTCAGTAAACCCGGAATAAATCAGTGCGAGCTGCTCGCGCGCGCCAGGCGCGGGACAGTCGGCTCGCACGAGGCTCAGTGCAGCACGCAGTTCCCAGAAACGCGCGCCCTGAGCCCGGGCTGTCGCCAGTGCGTCTAAGAGGCGATCCCTCGAACATCCGCTTTTGTCCTCCCCAAGTTGCAGCAGTACTTCTCCTTGCAGACGCAGTATTTCGGCCGCAAACCAACGCTCTTTAGTGCGCTCAATCCCTGCTTGCGCTGCTTCGAGCAGAAGGAGTGCAGCACCATGATCGCCGGCTCTGACCTCGATTTGCGCCTGAAGGGCAATGAAATAAGGAACCATGAATTCGGCGCCGGTTACGCGCCACTCGGTAAGACCTCGTTGGAGTCCGAGACGGCCACGATCGAAATCACCCGCCTCGGCGTCTGTCCAAGCGCTTAAGATCGTGGCGCCGGCAAGCCAGAAGCGAAATCCGGCTTCGCTGGCAACGCGGGTTAATTCTGTGCACCGCTCCTGGACGCCTTCGTGATCGCCAATGATCTGTCGGATGACGCCGCCGAAGAATAGTGGCAGAGCCAGGCTATTGCGATGACCCACACGATGCGCTTCGGCAACCGCCTCGTTGTTGGCCGCCAGAGCCTGATCGGGAAACCCAAGCGGCAGTAATGTGCGGGCGAGATAGTCCAGGCACACGACGCGCGGATCGAAGGCGTAAACAAACGCCGGCGATCTGTGCGCTCGGGGGTCGTAAAGGGCAAGCGCCTCCTCCAGATGTATCCGGGCGCGGGAGAACTCGCCGGCAGGCAACGCGCTGACGCCGGCGGCCCGATGAGCAAAGAAGGCAAGCCCGATATCGTTGTTAGCTTCCGCCAATTCAAGCAGGCGGTCTGCTGCGCTACGTGCTTGCGCCAATTCGGCAGCATAGAGGTGGTAAAGGCACAGGCCGTACAGCACCGGAAAGAGCTGACGCGTCTCGCCCAGCTCTTCACAGAGTTCGCGCGCCCGACCATAGGCCTCCGCTGTCGGAGGCGCGGCGAAGCCGTGTGCCGCAACATGCGTGCTGCCGAGCGCCAGCCGGATTGAAAGTTCTCTCCGCGAACGTTCTTCGGACGGGGGCATCGCCGAAAGCCCGCTTAAGGCGTTGTCGAATCGGGCGAGCGCCTCCGTCAGGACCGACCGCGAAAGCGCTCGGCGCCCGGCCAGTTCGTTGTACTCGACAGCCTTTTCCAAAAGACCCGCCTGACCAAAGTGGTGAGCAAGCAGTTCGGGCTCCGTCGCTACGATTTCGGGGAAGCGCTCCTCGAGAATTAAGGCGATCCGAGCATGCAGCTGCTGCCGGCGGCTGTGCAGCAGACTGCTGTAGGCCGCATCCTGCACAAGTGCATGTTTGAAGGCATAGCTCGCTTGACTGTCACTGCCACGGCGGAAAACAAGGCCCGACGTGACTAGCTGGTTCGTTGCGCGCTCAAGTTCTAGTTCAGGAAGGCCCGTGGCTGCGGCAAGCAGCTCATGCGTGAACTCGCGCCCGATCACTGCTGCGACCTGCGCCACGTCCCTGATAGAATCCAAACGGTCGAGGCGGGCCATCAGCGAGTCGTGGAGCGTCGCGGGAACCGCCAGCGGAGGCAGCGGGCCAGCCAGAACCAGCTCTCCATCGCGCATTTGAAGCAGGCCAGATTCAAGGACGACCTTGGTCAGTTCTTCGACAAACAGCGGAACGCCCTCGGTCTTGGACAGAACCTGGTCCAGCACTTCGGCCGGCAACTGCTTGCCCCCTGTCATCGACGCAATGATAGAGGCCGCCTGGGCGCGGCTGAGCCGATTGAGCGTCAAAAAGGTCGCGTGCGGGAGACCACTCCAGCGGACTGCGCCTTCCGGTCGCGACGTTGCAATCAGCAGTACAGGTAGTTGCTGAATCCGGCCTGCGATTTGGTCGAATAGCTCGGCCGAGGTCGGATCCAGAAAATGCGCGTCCTCAAGCAGCATCAGCACTGGTTGGCTGCGGGCAAGAGCCTCTAGTTGCTCGATCAGCAACTCGAACGTGCGCGTCTTCTGTTTTTGCGCCATAAGATCGACCTTGGGATAGCGCCCCTCAGTCGGGATGGACAGCAATGCGGCGATCAGCGGTATTGCCTCGTTTGGGTACTTGGTCGAACCGGCGAGAAGTTGCTCGAGACAGTCAAGCTGACGGTCGGGCGGGTCGGTCCGCCTTATGTCCCCGGCTCGGAGTAACTGATCCGTGACAGGATAAAGGGCGGTTTCTACGTGATAGGGAGAGCAGTAGTAGCGCAGTCGCGTGTGTGCCTCGTCTTTCAAGTGCTCCCGCAGCTCTTGCAGAATACGGGACTTGCCAATGCCAGCCTCGCCGAACAGCTCGACTACTTGTCCTTCACCGGACGCCGCGAGCCGCCACCGGTCGAGCAGCAAAGCGATATCGTGTTCGCGCCCGGCAAGCGGCGCAGATTCGTCTGCATGAAGTGCTTCGAACCGACTCTCTGCGCGGCCCTCTCCAATCACTTTGAATGCGCTGACGGGCGTGTCGAACCCTGCTAGCTTCTGTGGCCGAATGCTGGTCACCTCGAACAGGTTTCCGATAAGTCGATAGGTAAGCTCAGAGATGACTACCGTTCCCGGCTCAGCGATGGCCTGGAGCCGCGCGGCAAGATTGGGAGTCTCTCCCACGACCGCGTTCTCCTGCGCTGACCCGATGCCAATGAGGTCACCTACGACCACCACCCCGGTCGCGATCCCGACCCGAACTGAGAGTTGCTGACCGCCCTTGACGGACAGACCGTTGACAGCGCCCACGACCGCAAGCGCCGCCCGGACGGCGCGTTCGGCTTCGTCTTCGTGCGCCTGCGGCCAACCGAAATAGGCCAACGCACCGTCGCCCATGAGCTTCGCGACGTGCCCCTCGAAGCGAAGGACTTCGCCAGCTATGGTATTCTGGAACTGCCTCAGGAGGTCGCGCATCTCCTCGGGGTCAAGCCGCGTCGCGAGCGCCGTAGACCCAACGAGATCCACAAACATGACCGTCAGTTGCCGCCGTTCCGCCTCCCGGGGGCGTCCAGGTTCGCCGAACCGCTCAACCGAAGCCGACATCAGAGTTCGTGAGGCCGAAGCCGGCTTCGCCGACACTACCTCCGGCTGGCCTTCCATCGCCGCAATCGCCTCAAGTATTCGCTTGCGGTGGCCAAGCGCGCCAACCCCAATTTCTTTCAGGTCTTCGGCGGTGAGGCGGGGCAGGATTTCGGCATCGATTGCGTTGTCGTCGAAAACCGGAACATATTGCTCCAGGCCCAAGCTCTTGAGCCAAACTGCAATATTCATTTGGCCCCTCACGGCCATCGAACCTCCTTCGGCGGGGAACGAGTTTATCATAATGACATTGCGATAACACGCTTCTTCGCCCATCCACGGAGGCTGGCGCGACGTGCACGAGCCCTCTTCGAGCAGGACCAAAAGGTCGGAGGGAAATAGTTCTAGTTGGTTAGCGGTCCTTGGCCCAACCCTTCGGAAATGGCGGATTCGCGGCTGTAGCGAGCGCTACGTTAAGCATCGGAATTTATTGAGGATTGGAGCAGTGATCACGAACGCGCACGGGGCCGCTACCGTGACCGCTATGACGATGATTAATATCATTGCTCAACTCCGCCGGAGACATAAGTGTGACTTGGGTGAATCAAAAAAGGGGCGACGCAAGCGCCGCCCCGGAATCCTTGGGAGGATTGTTCTGGTCTGCGGTTCAGGCCGCCTTGACTTCTTCGGCTACGGCGTCGGCCTGACGCGCCGCCTTCAGCACTTTGGCCCACCATGCAACGTCGTTGACCAGCGCGGTTGCCGCCTGGTTCAGGTGCTCGAGATCTTCGAGCTTCTTTTCACCTTGCCTGACGGCGAGGAAATCGGCCCAGGCGATATGGACGGCGGACTTGACCGGCGCCATCTGCAGCTCGACAGCATGCAACCTCAGCTGCTCGACGGCACGGGCGCCACCGACGCTGCCATAGCCGACGAAACCGGCCGGCTTCTTGTTCCATTCATTGGCGGCGTAGTCGATGGCGTTCTTCAGCACGGCGGTCGGGCCATGATTGTATTCGGCGGCGGTGAAGATGAAGCCGTCGAACTCGGCGACCTTCTTCTGCCAGCGCTTTGCCACTTCATTCTGCGACGGCGCCCAGGCAGAGGATGCGACCTCGTCGAAGAACGGCAGCGGGAAGTCGCGCAGGTCGACCACTTCGACGTCGATGTCGGCATGCGACTTGGCGATCTTGGCGATCCACTGGGTCGGAACGTCGGCAAATCGTGCGGCGCGGGTCGAACCGACGACAATGGCGATTTTGGGTTTGGACATAGAGGGCTCTCCTTCAGGCAAATTTCTGGTATCGTTTAGATACCTGAGCTATATGAGTGACTGCACTCACGAGGCGCAAGGAGGCACCTTTTTGTTACCAAGGCACCCGCACCGCACCGAGGACTGCCGCGCTATCTCGGAAATCCTGCAGCGCGTCGGCGACAAATGGACCGTACTCGTCGTTGGCAAGCTCGGTGACGGGCCACTGCGCTTCAACGAATTGCGCAGCGCCGTGGGCGGCATTTCGCAGAAGATGCTGACCACCACGTTGCGCGGGCTTGAGCGCGACGGCTTCGTCACCCGCACCGTGTTCCCGACCATTCCGCCGCGCGTCGACTATGAACTGACCGACCTTGGCTACGAGCTTCTTGTGCCGGTCGGCGCGCTCGGCGAATGGGCGCGCAAGAACACCGAGCGGGTCAAGGCCGCGCGGGCGAGGTTCGATGGGATTCATGCCTGAAACTGTTGCGCTGCAAGGGTTTGCGCACCGCGCGTAGCGTAGACGAATTCTACGGCTACATCTGCATTCCGGCCCGCATTGACCACCTTGCGGTCGATGGCGCAGCCCGCCCCGTCGCCGCAATTGCTCACGTTCATCGCGCCGCTGTGGCACGTCGTTGCAACGCAGATTCCGCACCTGGTCACTTGCCGCGTGAGGCGCAACTGGCTTCGGCCTCGTCTCGTTTGACCTCGGTTTAGGCGGTCCCGGCCATCAGGCCGAACAAGGCTGCAAGCGCCTGCCAATGCGCCGTTCAGCAATGGTTGACGCACTGTCTTTGCAGCATCCCCCTTTTGGTCGCACCACAGAGACGGCCCAACTCGGGCTGTGGAAATCGAGCCGGTCAGCTTTCCGCCGGAACTGCCTTCGGCTTGCCTTCGCTGTCCAGCGCCACCATGACGAAATCGGCGTGGGTGACCTTCTCCATCAGGTCGGAGAGGTAGCGCTGCGCCCATGCCTCGACCTTGAGCGTCATCGAGGTGCGGCCGACGCGCTCGACATGCGTGTAGATGCACAGCGTGTCGCCGATCTTCATCGCTTTGGCGAACGACATTTCCTTCACCGCCGCCGTCACCACGCGGCCTTTGGCGCGTTCGGCGGCGCGAATGCCGCAGGCCAGATCCATCTGCGCCATCACCCAGCCGCCAAAAATGTCGCCCGCCGCATTGGCGTCCGAAGGCATCGCCAGCGTCCTGAGCGTCAGATCGCCGATCGGCCGTCCGTCCGCGTAATGCACCATGCGCCAAATCCCCTCGATATCGATCTTCTCCCGATCCCGTATCGGGATGGCACGGATGCGTCAACGCGCACTGCCAAGTGCTAAACTGCGCACAGTGAGTTGAGAAAGGCAGCTGACATGAAACTTGCCTCTCGCCCTCTGACATCAGATCTATGGCCCGCGCTCGAGGACCTGTTCAGTGAGAGCGCCGTCTGCAGTCGCTGTTGGTGTATGTACGGGCGTATCGGCAGTTCTTATCGAAAGCGGCCAGGCGAGGAAAACAAGGCTGCGTTCCGGCAAGCCGTCGAGCATGGTCCCTCCCCAGGCGTACTTGCTTTCGACGGCGGTATTGCTGTCGGCTGGTGCCAGGTGACACCGCGCTATGCCGTGCCCTGGCTCGATCGGCTGTGGCAGCTCAAGCGAGTGGATGATGCGCCGGTCTGGTCCTTGTCCTGCCTCTACGTGCGAAAAGGATACCGTCGGCAAGGCATCACATCCCACCTGATCGCAGTGGCTCTGGAAGCTGCACGGCGCGCAAATGCCCCTGCGCTCGAAGCCTATCCCTTCGATGCGAATGTATCGCCGAGCGCTTCCGGCAGTGGATACGCCTCCACCTTCGCTCGCGCCGGGTTCAGGGTCGTCGCTCGCAGGGTGCCAGCCCGCCCGATCATGCGTTATGATTTCAAGCAAAATGCTGATGATGGCGTATGATGCTCCGACCGCTTGTCCTCGAGGCAAAGGCCGCTTCGGGCAGGGCACCGAATGCAAACGAAGTGCCGGTCGCTTTTTTCACAGGCGATGCCGGAAGCTCCGGTGATCGCAGCGGCTTGCGGCGTCTAGGTTGAGCGAAAATTCGGAGCCGGCCGCATCCATCATGCAGACCTTTGATTTCATCGTAGTCGGCTCCGGCTCGGCCGGCTCGGGTATGGCGGAAAGACTTTCGGCCTCCGGCCGCTTTTCGGTTCTGGTGCTCGAGGCCGGCGGCAGCGACCGCCGTTTCTACGTCCAGATGCCGCTCGGCTACGGCAAGACCTTCTTCGATCCAGCGGTCAACTGGAACTACAAGACCGAGCCGGACCCCGGGCTCGCCGGCAACGTCGACCACTGGCCGCGCGGCAGGCTGCTCGGCGGCTCGAGCTCGATCAACGCCATGGTCTGGATCCGGGGCGCGCGCGAGGATTTCGACGCTTGGGCAGCGGCCGGCAATCCCGGCTGGGGCTTCGATGACCTCTTGCCTGCCTTCAAGGCGCTCGAGGACAATCAGGCCGGCGCCGACCAATGGCGCGGGGTTGGCGGCCCGCTGCACATCACCGACTGCTCGACCGCCGTCCACCCGCTCACCAAGCGCTATCTGGCCGCCGCCAATCAGGCCGGCCTGCCGTTCAACCCGGATTTCAACGGCGCCTCACAGGAAGGCGTCGGCATCTATCAGATCACCACCAAAAACGGCCGCCGCATGTCGGCCGCCCGCGCCTTCCTGCGCCCGGCGATGAACCGAAAAAATGTCCGCGTCGAGATCAATGCGCTGGCGACCAGGATCCTGTTCGAGGGCAAGCGCGCCGTTGGCATCGAGTACCTGCAGAACGGTGAGACGAAGACCGCCCGCGCCGGGCGCGAAGTCATCCTCTCTGGCGGCTCGATCAATTCGCCCCAGTTGCTGCAGCTTTCCGGGGTCGGCCCGTCGGCGCTGCTTGGCGCGCTCGGCATTCCCGTCATTCATGCCAATGAGAATGTCGGCGCGAACCTGCAGGACCATGTCGGCATCAACTACACCTTCAAGGGTCGGCTGCCGACGCTCAACCAGATTTTGCGCCCTTGGTGGGGCAAGCTCATGGTCGGCATGCAATATGTCCTCTTGCGCTCCGGCCCGCTGTCGCTGTCGATGAACAATGCCGGCGGCTTCTTCCGCACCGACCCGGCTCTTTCACGGCCCAACATGCAGCTTTATTTCCAGGCGTTCTCGACCGTCATCCCGAAGAGCGGAGAACGCCCGATCCTGACCCCAGATCCGTGGCCGGGCTTTTCCATCGGCCTGTCCAACTGCCGTCCATCGAGCCGTGGCGAGATCATGATCCGCTCCGCCAATCCGCGCGATTATCCGAGGATCGTGCCCAACGCCTATTCCACCAACGCTGATGTCGATGAAATGCTGGCGGCGGTGAAGTTAGTGCGCAAGTTCGCCTCGATGCCGGCGATGGCTGAGATCATCGAGGAAGAGGTGTTGCCCGGTCCGTCAATCACCTCGGACGCGGATCTGATCCAGGATTTCCGGAAGCGTTCGGGCACCGTCTATCACCCGGTCTCGACCTGCCGCATGGGGCCGGACGCTGCGCGCGCCGTCGTCGACCCGCGCCTGCGGGTTCACGGCCTCGCCGGCTTGCGCGTCATCGACGCCTCGATCTTTCCCGATAACATCACCGGCAACACCAACGCCGCCTCGATCATGACCGGATGGAAGGGCGCCGAACTGGTTCTGGAGGATCAAGAATGAAGATCACCGATGTGAAGACCTGGGTTGTCGGCAACCCGCCGCCCGGCATCGGCGGTAAGTATTTCATCTTCGTCAAGCTCACCACAGACGGCGGCGTGGTCGGCTATGGCGAGGCCTACAACGCCACCTTCTCGGCCCATGTCACCGCCAGGATGGTCGAGGACATGGCCGAGCGCTACCTCATCGGCCGCGATCCGCACGACATCGAAAACTTCTTCCGCCGTGCCTATTCGTCCGGCTTCACCCAGCGCCCCGACGTGTCCGGCATGGGCTGTTTTTCGGCGCTCGAAATCGCTTGCTGGGACATCATCGGCAAGGAGGCCGGCAAGCCGGTCTACAAGCTGCTCGGCGGGCAGGTGCACGAAACGCTGCGTTCCTATACCTACCTCTACCCACACACCGGCAGCGTCCACTCGGAGGATGCGCGCGGCAAAAACGTCTACAACGATCCCGATATGGCGGCCGAATGCGCGCTCGAATATGTCGAGCAGGGCTTCAGTGCCATCAAGCTCGACCCGGCCGGCCCCTACACCGCCTTTGACGGTCACCAGCCGCGCCTTGTCGACATCGACCTTTCCGCCCGCATGATCAAGGCGATCCGCGAGACGGTCGGCACCCGGGCCGACATCCTGTTCGGCACGCATGGCCAGTTCACCGCGTCGGGCGCGCTGCGCATGGCCCGCGCCATCGAACCCTATGACCCGCTGTGGTTCGAGGAGCCGGTGCCGCCCGATATGCCGGAAGTGATGGCGCAGGTGGCGCGTGGCACGTCGATCCCGATCGCCACCGGCGAACGGCTGACGACCAAGTTCGAATTTGCCCGTGTGATCGAGAACCGCGCGGCGACCATTTTGCAGCCGGACCTCGGCCGTTCCGGCGGCATTCTCGAAACCAAGAAGATCGCCGCCATGGCCGAGGCCTATCACATCCAGGTCGCCCCCCACTGCTATTGCGGACCGATCGTCGGTGCGGCCAACATCCAGCTTGCCGTGACCTTGCCCAACTTCCTCATCCTTGAATCGCTGAAGCAGTGGGACGGCTTTCACGAAAAGCTGCTGAAGAAAAAGATCGAATGGCAGGACGGCAACGTCATTCCGTCGAAGGAGTCGGGCCTCGGCGTCGAGCTCGACGAAGCCGTCTGTGATGCGCATCCCTGGACCGGCAAGGACCTGCATCTGCAGATGATGCAGACGCCGTTGATGCCGTGAGCGCGCGCGAGAGCTACGCCTTCATCGGCCTTGGCCATCTCGGCGGTCACCTCGCTGCCAGCCTGCTCCGCAACAGCTTTGCCGTCACTGTCTTCGACCGCGATCCCGCCGCTGTCGAGCGCCTGTTCACGCTCGGCGCCACCGCCGCAAAGAGCCCAGCCGAGGCGGCTGCCCTGGCCGGCAACGCCATCACCTGCCTGCCGTCGCCTGATATCAGCGAGGCGGTACTGGCCGGCCCCGGCGGATTGCTCGAAGGCCTACCCAAAGGCGGAAGCTGGGTCGAGATGTCGACCAATGGCCAAGACGAGATCCTGCGCCTTGCATCCCTGGCTAAGGCAAGCGGCGTCGAAACACTCGAATGTCCGGTCACTGGCGGCGTGCATCTGGCGGCCGCCGGCAAGATCACCGCACTGGTCGGCGGCGATCCGGCACTCTATAAGCGCCACCGCCCGGCCATTGAAGCGATGTGCGCAAAGTCTTTCCTGATGGGCCCGATCGGTTCGGCGGCGGTAATCAAGGTCATCACCAACATGCTGGCCTTCATCCATCTTATCGCCGCCGGCGAAGCGCTCATGCTGGCCAGGAAGGGCGGCTGGATCTTGCCCAGTCCTACCACGCCATATCAGCCTCCTCCGGCAACAGCTTCGTCCATGAGACCGAGAGCCAGCTGGTGCTGAACGGGTCCTACGACATCGGTTTCACCATGGACCTGGCATTGAAGGACCTGGGCTTCGCACTGGCCATGGGCGAGAAATTCGGCGTGCCGCTCGAGCTCGCCTCGCGCGTCAACGCCATATTCGAACAGGGGAAGAATACCTATGGCGGCAGCGCCTGGTCGACCATGATCGTCAAGCTTCTGGAAGATGCGGTCGGGACCGACCTTCGTGCGCCTGGTTTCCCGGCCAAGCTCGACGTCTGACATCAGGTAATTGTCACGCGATTTCAGTACATTGACTGGATCGCCGAAATCACGCCCGTAACGACCTGAATCAGTCTCTCAGCGCGTTGATTCAATACCTCAGCGTGAGCGCCCCCGGCAGGATCTCGAAGGTCGCCGGTATGCGCCCCGGCGACTCACCGTCTACGTCGACCAGCGCGGCGTTCTTCTGCACGTCGCCCAACGGTTCGACAACCACTTTCCTGCCGCGCAAAATGGTGATCGCCGGATGGTTACGATGCCGCCCGCCATAGAGCAGACGGATGTCCCAGATCAGTTTCAGCTTGCCAGCCGCACGCAGGATGACGATGTCGAATTGACCGTCGTCCAGTTCGGCATCCGGCGCGATCATCATGCCGCCGCCGAAGAATTTTCCGTTGGCCACCGCCACCAGCGCCACGCGCGCCTCGACCGGGACGCTGTCATCGACGGTGATCACAACGTCCTGGAACCGGTAGCGCATGAATTCCCAAACAGTGCGCCAGTAGAACAGCGCCTTGGCCGACACCTTGCCCTTGCGCTTGTCGGCGTTGACCGCGCGATCGGTGGCGCCTGAAAGCCCGAGGCTGGCGATGTTGATGAAATGGCGGCTGGCCAGCGCGCCATGGTCGTCGACATAGGAGATGCGGCCGGCATCGACCTTGTGGGCCTTGGCATCGGCGATGCGCTTCAACGTCAGGTCGACCTCGCCAGACAGGCCGAGCCCGCGGGCGAAATCGATGCCGGCGCCGCAAGGCAGCAGGCCGAGCTCGGCCGTCCGGCCGCTTTCCGCAAACGCCTGCAGCCGCCCGTCGGCGACTTCGCTGGCGGTGCCGTCGCCGCCCGCCGCGATCACCAGGTCGAAGCCGCTGGCGGCAAGGACGAGCGCCAGCCGTTCGGCGTCGCCGGTCGCCTGCGTTTCGCGCAGCTCGAAATCGCCGAAATGTTTCCTGAGCGAAGCACTGACCTCAGGCCAATGCCGTTTGAGCCGGCCGCCACCGGCAATCGGATTGAGAACCACCCCGACCTTCAAGAACGCCCTCCCTAAGGACGGCAACGACACTGCTGTCCTAAAATCCTTTGCCGGCATTGAAGCCCGCGCCGCTCTGTGGGGCAAGGGCCGAATGTTTGATCATGCTGCTCGCCGCAGATGAGGGCGTGTCCCGCCCTCTCGTCCAGAAAAACGCTCCGACGCCGAACTCAGTCCCCGATAATCCCGCTATCCACAGGCGCGCGGCTGTTTCGCCAAACGCTTATCCGGCGTACATTTAACCCATCTCAGGCGGCTACCGATCGCCAAGTCGAAAGGCAAAGCGAAACGGCGGATTTCCTGAGGCCCGTACGGCTCCGAATGAAAGCAGGCTTGCCTGTTTTGAGGACCGAGACCTACGGGGCCGCGGAAAGCGTGCGAACGCCTACGGCGGACCGATGCTGCCATGAAGGACGGCAAAAACCTTCGATGGCGCGCTGGCCGAGGCCCGCAAGGGTGGAGACTGGCGAGGTCCCGAACGGACGCTGCCCTCGGGCGGTGGCTGGCAGGACCGTCAACATCAAGGCCGGCATGGCGCGACGTCTTTACGGAAGTTGCTGCCGCGACCGTGTCCTGATCTGACAGGGAGGCGCTGGGAGAAATCCCGGCGCCGACTGTCTTTTATAGCCATCCCGCGAGTGTTATGGGCGCGGCTTCAGCGTAACGCCGGACCTTGGGCGAGCGCGATTACGGTGCCGACGGCACGATCTTCATCACCAGGCGCTATCAAGCTGCACTCCGGTCTGCCGCCTGATGAAGGCAGGCGCCAAGCTCGATCACGTCGACGACTACCTGATGCCGTTCGGCCACAGGCGGAACTCCTGAAACCTTCCCTTGTGCTCCGCCACGCACATTCCACAATCGCGGCCAAATCCCGCCTTGATCCACGGCGATTGGTGACGCACCAGCGCCGCACGTCCTTGAAGCACTCGCCAAGGCAACTCGAAGGGACAAGACCGTGATCAAGACCGCCCTTGTCGCCATGACCATCGTCGGCTGCGACTGCGATGCCAGGCTTTGCGAGTATATCGGCGAGGCGCCGGCCAAGTGGTCGACGATCGCCGACTGCGAAGCGGCGATGAAAAGCCAGATGTTGCACGAGCGCAATTTCAACTACCCGCTCCTGTCCGGCATCTGCCGCACAACGCAGACGTTGTCGCGGCTTGCCGCGACGGCCCCGACGCTTGAGTTGGCGGCGGCAGCGCAGACCGCCACCGACCCACTCCCGTCCGAATTGAGCCGTCGGCCCAGCGTTGCTGTCGGGTCGCAGGCAACAGCCACGGAAACAGAGGCTGCCAAGCCGGTCGCCTTTGAAGCCGCGGTCGATGGCGGACGCTCGGTGCTGTATCGGACGAAGACCGGTTACGCCTTGGTCAAGACCGACCTTGGGCGGGCCGCATTTGCAACGATCGGCTTGGCGAAGCGGTCGGCGAACTGGCTGGCTGCGAAAATGCCGGGCGGTTTGTAAGCGACTCAAGCGATGCCGCTCAGCGCCTTGATCGCACGATAGAAGGTCGAGGAGAACAGCTCCGGGTCATACTGTCGCTTCCTCGCCAGGAAGGCCGGCAATTCCGGATAGGACGCGGACGCGCCTTGCCCGTGTAGTGCAGAAAGAAGCAGCCACTATGCCTAGTCGTCACGTCGATCAGCGCCCGTGTATTCGTCGGCCGTGCCCAGACCGCTTTCCATCGATCTTCGGCATGAAGCTGCGCTTGAAAATTCAAGCTCGATGCCTGATGATCGCGGCGTTCTGGTGAAGGTAGAAGGCCGCCGCCCCATGAAGCTTCCAACCCGCATCATGCTGTCCTTGATGTTGGCGCTTGTTCCGGCATCAGCTAGGGCACAAAGCCCTGATCAGGGCGGCGACAGGCTCCTAACCGTGGGCCCGGACGATCCGGAGATGGCGGCGGCAATCGAACAGGCACGCGCCAGCCTCGATCAATTTCTGACACTGTCCGAGACGCCGCCGCCCGGAACAGCCAGGTTCAAATTGAAGGTCGTGGTCGAGGACGGAAACGCAGCCGAACACTTCTGGGTCATCCCCTTCCACCGGACCGCGACCGGATTTGCAGGAACATTGGCAAACGAGCCGCAGGCTGTGCGTAACGTCGTGAATGGCCAGGACATCGAATTCACCCGGGATGATATTTCCGACTGGGGATACACCAAGAACGGTCGCCAGGTGGGCAGCTTCACCGTCTGTGTGATGTTGAAGAAGATGCCGAGAGAAGACATGGATTCTCTCCGAAACAACTACGGCTTCGACTGTTAAGCGTGACCTTCTGCCAATCCTGCTAACCCGCCGCCTCGTCCCTTGCGCCAATCTTGCGCACCAGCGCCGCCGTCGCCAGCATCGCGCCGATGTCTGATATCATCGGCGCGATATGCTTGGCGTAGTCGAGCGGCACTGAGCTATCCGGCAGCTCGAAGAAGTCCTTCGTCTGCGGCAACAGCAGAAAACCGTTGCCACCATTGAGCGCAACCCGCGCAGCATCATCAGGCCAGGTCTCGCTGAGCCATGTCAGTGCCTGCGCCAGCCGGCCGCTCACCAGCGGTTGCGCCGCCTCGACATTGTCGGTGCGGAAGTCGTAGGCAGCATCAAGCTCGGGCACGCCGCATGACAATTCTTGCATCTTGCTGGCGAACATGCCGCGGAAGAATCCGACGGCCATGTCACTCCGGCGGGCGGCCACCAATATGCCGGGGAACGGCACAATCGTCTCGAAGGCGACGACGATCCCCTTGAATGCTATCGTGCCGCTCTTGCCCGTGCCTTGCCGGAGATCCGCTTCGTAAAGCTCGAACGGAAATCCCTCGTAGCGGCCGGATACGATGTCGTCGAAGCGCTTGGTGTTGAAAGTGCCGATCGTCTCGCGCGGCAGCCGGTCGAATGAATTCGGCGTCACATCATGCTGGTAGCGCATGTCCTCAATGAAGCCGAAGATGATCGGCAGCAGCGTCTTGCGGGACGATCGCTGCAACGTGCTCGCCGGCTTGATCGCCTGGAAATAGAGCAGGATCGCCGCCACGAACCCGGCGACATAGAGGAGCACATGCGGCGTCGAGAACCATCGCTCGTATGGATCGGCGACCGTGTTGAAAAGCCAGGCCACCAGCGCCACGACCGCCAGCACCAGGCCGACGAACAGCGGCACCCGCCAGCGGACTTGCCGGTAGGCCGAAGCCCTCCTGGCCTCATAAGCCTCGATCTCCCTCCTGATGCCGGCGATGTCAGCTTCATCAGGCATGAAATCCGCCGCTTCCATCGCCATCCCCGTCGAAAGACCCGAACACCGAGCTCGGACAATAGCCGATTTTGCGGAAAGTCGCGCGACTACAGCGTTGGGATGGTGGTGAGCCCACACGATTTATCCGAGACACCAGTCAACTGTGGCTATCAATTCCGGTTACCAAAAACCGCAACGAAACGGGCCGTAACGTGTTGCCTTAATGCGCCCTCCAGCGCTTCAACAGGAACCAGCCGCTCATGGTCGCCGGCGCGCAGCCGCATGAAGGGATGCAGCCGGTAGGCGGCAATGGCGCCACGCGTGCCGGCGTCGGCGCTGATATCGGCGGTCAGGATGCCGCCCATGCGGCCGGGCCATGGCTGGCGCGCAAAGGCGGTGCCCAGGAAATCGCCGAGCCCATAGGCGACGAGCGCCTTGCCGATCCGCTCCACCGGCTGCACGACATGGGCATGGTGGCCGGCGATCAGCCCGACGCCTTGCGCGGCCAAATGCCGTGCCAGTGCCCGCGTTGCGGCCTGTGGAAAATGCCGGAATTCCCAGTCCCAATGTGGCACGGCACAGATGATGTCGAAGCCGTGAGCAGCATCGCGCGGCCATCGTGCCGGGTCGCCTTGCATCGACACACGGCCCGCGAACGCAGCCGCGCCGGCATTGCGCCACAGCGTGAAAGCGGCAAAGCCTATTGTCAGCGGCCCGACCGCAAGGCGTTCGACCGGACCGGCGGCGGCGGTACCGATGCTGCGGATGCCGAGACGGGTCAGCGCCGCCACGGTCTCGTCGAAACCCTCGACGCCTTGGTCGAGCACATGATTGTTGGCGAGCGACAAAACCAGCTTCTCGCGCGAAATGCCTACTGAGGCCAGCGCCTCGGCGAGAAACCGCTCGGTCATGGCATGATGGGTGCCAAGCTTCGTGCCCACCGCCGCGCTCGGGCGCTCCACCACCGGGCTTTCGCAATTGCCGACCACCAGATCGGCGGAGCCGAGCAGCGCGACGATCGCCGGGGCGCAGTCCGGCGCGCTTCGATTGGCTACTGCCGAGATATCGCCGACAAAGGCGAGCCGCACCGTCCGCGCCGGCGGCGGCTCGATCATCGTGCCTGCCGCCGGTGCAAAACCACGGGCGTCGCCGCCAAGCGTCGGC
The DNA here is from genome assembly GCF_040318085.1 of Mesorhizobium sp. M1322. Taxonomy (NCBI): domain Bacteria; kingdom Pseudomonadati; phylum Pseudomonadota; class Alphaproteobacteria; order Hyphomicrobiales; family Phyllobacteriaceae; genus Mesorhizobium; species Mesorhizobium sp. M1322. Next base: position 66,001 of record NZ_JAMYLP010000020.1, on the reverse strand, counting down.
TTCAGGAAACGCGGCAGCCAAGACAATTTGTAGGAAAGCGGATAGTTCGACACGCGCAGCCTGCACCGGATGAACTGCCACGGTAGACGATGCGCCTGATATAGCGAAGCGCCTCCGTTCGGAATCGTGCGGCCAGATACCCCGCAGTAGGCGCAGCACACAAGATGCGTATATGGTTGCCGCCGAACGGCATACCGGAGGACCAAGATGACGCGATTTTCGAGCCTGCTGGCATCCGCCCTTATTCTGCTGCTGCCGGTTGCTTCTGCCGGTGCCGCAGCCCCCGAACCGGCCGCCCTGTTCGAGGCAAAAACCGTAGCCGACCGCGACAGCACGCTTACTGCGCTGGAAGCCGCTGCACCCACTGATCCCGCGTCGGCCTATGCCGCCGGCGCCGGTGAATTCTTCACCGCGCTGGAGATCCTGGCCGGCGGCCTGCACCGCCACGGCTTCGAAAGCCCGCAATCGTTCATGCTGCCGCTGATGCGGCTGCCGGTGCCGGACAATCCCAATCCCGAGCCGCTGACCTACGACGGCTTCCGCGCCATCCTGGTCGCCTTCCGCGATCGGCTGGAAAAGTCCGCCGCCACCCTTGGATCCGTGCCTGCCGATGCCGACATCGGCATGGAGGTCGACCTCACACGTCTCGGCATCGACCTCAACGAGGATGGCCAGATCGCGCCGGACGAAAGCGCCGCCGCGATCATGGCATCCCTGTCACGCGGCGGTGCGCCTGACCCGGCCGCACCCGCCCTCACCTTCCGCTTCGACCGCGCCGATGGCTACTGGCTGCAGGGCTATGCCGAATTCCTGATGGCGCAGGCCGATTTCTGGCTCGCCCATGATTTCAGGAACGCCTTCGACGGCTCCTTCCACATGCTGTTTCCGCGCGCCAAACTGCCGTTGCAGGACACGCTCGTTCCGCCAGACGGCGGCATGAGCGGCGGCATGTTGTCGTCCGAATGGCGCATCGCCGATTTCATCTCGCTGGTTCATCTGGTCAACTGGCCGGTCGTCGAGCCGGAGCGCCGGCAGGCGGCGCGTCGCCATCTCATGGAAATGATCCGGCTGTCTCGCGAGGACTGGAAGACGATCCGCGCCGAGACCGACAAGGACCGTGAATGGCTGCCCGGCCCGCAACAGAAAGGCGCCAGCCCGCTCACCGGCCTGGAGGTCGGCGAGGAGCAGGTCCAGGCCTGGCACGCCGCGCTTGATATGGCCGAGGATCTGCTCGAAGGCCGCACCTTGCTGCCGCATTTTCGCTTCGCCGACAAAGGCATCAACATGAAACGCTTCTTCGACGAGCCGAAGCCGTTCGATCTGGTGCTGTCGATCACCGGCCCGGCCATCGCGCCCTATCTCGAGAGCGGAAAGATCCTCACCGGCGAGGAGTTCAACCAGATCCAGCGCCAGTTCGGCGGCGCCGGGTTTTTGACCTTTGCGCTGTGGTTCAACTGAGGGCGCGTTTCGACATCGCTCCTGACACCCTTGTGTCAGCAGTTTGGTTTCGTCTCGCGCCCCTGGTCACTCCGCTCTTTCCATTTTGGCCGATACCTCCCATATTCGGGGCATGGCCAAACTTTCCGATAAAAAAACGCCGCCGCCGGCGCGTGATGATCGCGCTTCGCCGCCCAAGCGGCGCAGCCCGCTGACCGATTTCCTCGATGCCTCGGAGCCGTTGCACAAGGGCGGCTTTGCCGAGGCGCCGCAGGCCGAATTCTCAGGCACGCCGGTGACCGGCTCGATCGCCGATTGGGCCGAGCAGATCGAGCAGGAAGCCGAAAAGGAAGGGCGCCAAGTCTCCCCCCTCGAGGGGGAGATGTCGCCGCAGGCGACAGAGGGGGTCGCCGGAGCTAGCGCGGGACGCAAGGGCACGCCGAGCGCTGCCGCACCGACCCCACCCGGCGGCTCCGCCGCCACCCTCCCCTCAAGGGGGAGGGAAGGCGCCAAGCAAAAGAAAATCCCCGAGCGCTCCTCCTCCCCCGGCCGCACGGCACGCGGCACCTCGATGGGCGGCGCGGCTTCGGCGCGGGAACGCACCGCGGCCGGCCTCAATCCGGTCGCCGGCCTCGATGTTTCGCTGGAGGAAGCCGAGAGGATGGCCTCCGGCGGCGTCACCGCCACCGTTGCGGCGCTGTCGGCGCTGATCGAATCCGGCAATCCCTTGCACAAGGACGGCGTGCTGTGGACGCCACACCGCCCGGCACGGCCTGAAAAATCCGAAGGCGGCATCGCCATCAAGATGGTGTCGGATTTCGAGCCGGCCGGCGACCAGCCGACGGCGATCAAGGATCTTGTCGAGGGCGTCAACGACAACGACCGCACCCAGGTGCTGCTCGGCGTCACCGGCTCGGGAAAAACCTTCACCATGGCCAAGGTGATCGAGGAGACGCAGCGCCCTGCCCTGATCCTCGCCCCCAACAAGACGCTGGCTGCGCAGCTCTATTCCGAGTTCAAGAAATTCTTCCCGGAAAACGCCGTCGAGTATTTCGTCTCCTACTACGACTACTACCAGCCGGAAGCCTATGTGCCGCGCACCGATACCTTCATCGAAAAGGAATCCTCGATCAACGAGCAGATCGACCGCATGCGCCATTCGGCGACGCGCTCGCTGCTGGAGCGCGACGACGTCATCATCGTCGCCTCGGTGTCCTGCATCTACGGTATCGGCTCGGTCGAAACCTACACGGCGATGACCTTCCAGATGCAGATCGGCGACCGGCTCGACCAGCGCGCGCTGCTCGCCGACCTCGTCGCCCAACAGTACAAGCGCCAGGATATCAACTTCGTCCGCGGCTCGTTCCGCGTCCGCGGCGACACGATCGAGATCTTTCCGGCCCACCTTGAGGACCGCGCCTGGCGCATCTCGCTGTTCGGCGACGAGATCGAGGCGATCACCGAGTTCGACCCGCTGACCGGCCAGAAAACCGGCGAATTGAAGAGCGTCAAGATCTACGCCAATTCGCACTATGTGACGCCGCGCCCGACGTTGAACCAAGCCATCAAATCGATCAAGGAAGAGCTCAAGCACCGGCTGGTCGAACTCGAACGGGCAGGCCGCCTGCTCGAGGCGCAGCGGCTGGAGCAGCGCACCCGTTTCGATCTCGAGATGCTTGAGGCGACCGGCTCCTGCGCCGGTATCGAGAACTATTCGCGCTATCTCACCGGCCGCCAGCCGGGCGATCCGCCGCCGACCTTGTTCGAGTACATCCCTGACAATGCACTGGTCTTCATTGACGAAAGCCATGTCACCGTGCCGCAGATCGGCGGCATGTATCGCGGCGACTTCCGCCGCAAGGCGACGCTGGCCGAGTACGGTTTCCGTCTGCCGTCCTGCATGGACAATCGCCCGCTGCGCTTCGAGGAGTGGGACGCCATGCGCCCACTCTCCGTCGCGGTTTCGGCGACGCCCGGCGCCTGGGAGATGGAGCAGTCCGGCGGCGTCTTTGCCGAGCAGGTCATTCGCCCGACCGGCCTGATCGACCCGCCGGTCGAGGTGCGCCCGGCCAAGACCCAGGTCGACGATGTCGTCGGCGAAATCCGCGAAACGACCAAGGCCGGCTACCGTACACTGGTCACCGTGCTGACCAAGCGCATGGCCGAGGACCTGACCGAGTATTTGCACGAGCAGGGCATTCGCGTCCGCTACATGCACTCCGACATCGACACGCTGGAGCGCATCGAGATCCTGCGCGACCTGCGCCTCGGCGCCTTCGACGTGCTGGTCGGCATCAACCTTTTGCGCGAAGGCCTCGACATCCCCGAATGCGGCTTCGTTGCCATTCTCGATGCCGACAAGGAGGGCTTCCTGCGCTCCGAAACGTCGCTGATCCAGACCATCGGCCGCGCCGCGCGCAATGTCGACGGCAAGGTCATCCTCTACGCCGACCAGGTCACCGGCTCGATGGAACGGGCGATGGCCGAGACCAACCGCCGTCGCGAAAAGCAGATGGAGTGGAACGCGGCCAACGGCATCACCCCGGAATCGGTCAAGTCGCGCATCTCCGACATCCTGGACTCGGTCTACGAGAAGGACCATGTCCGCGCCGACATCTCGCAGTTCACCGACAGCGCCGGCGCGATGATGGGCAACAATCTGAAAGCCCATCTCGACGCGATGGACAAGCAGATGCGCGACGCGGCAGCCAACCTCGACTTCGAGAAGGCGGCCCGCATCCGCGACGAGATCAAGCGGCTGCGCGAAATGGAGCTGTCCATCTCCGACGATCCGCTGGCCAAATATGCCGACATGGAAAGTCCGGTTTCAGGCCGCGAGAAGGGTAAGCACAACAAGGGCGTGGCCAAACATCGTACATCAGAGGAACAAGAGCGTTTCCGCAAACTGGACGCGGCACGTGCCGCGGAAGAGGCTGCCCGGCCCAACCTCTTCCGCAAGCCTCATCTTGACGAGATGGGCGCCGACGGGGCCGTGCCGGTGAAAAAGCCGTTGTTTGCCAAGCCGTCGCTGGACGATATGGGTCCCGGCACCGACATGCCGACGCCGTCAGGCGCGGTGTCGCGTTCGCTGTTCAAGAAACAATCGGCACAGGAGGCGCACGGCTCGGATTTCGGTATCCCAGGCGATCCGATCAAGCCGCTGTTCAAGAAGAACTCGCTGGACGAGATGACCGTTCGGCGGACCGAAAAGCCTGTTGAGGGAAAACTGCCGACCAAGCCGCAGCCGATCCCCGCACCGGTGGGGGCCGGCAGGACAGAGGGGAACGCGAAGGAACGCAGCGATTCCGCCAAGCCTATTGTCCGCCAGCGCGCCGGCATCGGTTCTTATGAGGATCCGGGCGACGCCCGCCGCGAAAAGCGGCGGCCGGGCAAGACCGGCAGACCGGGGCGGTAATCTGCCGTAGCGCCGCTTGAGCGCCGCATGTATCTTCTTGCCATCGCTTAGGTGGCTGCCGATGATAACACGCCGTTTCTTTGGGGTTCTCGCCGCCGTTGCTGCAGCGTTCCTGCCGTCCCGCGCGGCATCTCAAACAACAAGCGCACCGCGGCGCTTGCAAGACGACATTCCGATAGCCGCGCAGTGGATATCCAACGCACTGCAAAGTTCGGGCTATGGCGCGGATTTCTCACCGCAGAGCATATCCGAGGTGGAACGGTTCTTTCGCGAGCACACAAAGGATGGAGAGCCAATCTCCGGCGGTTTGATATCGCAAGATATCGGGCCGCGTTTGTTTGCATTGGGATGCTACTGCGGCGAGGTGCTTCGCAAGGAACTCGGCGGGCATTGGCTGATGAATGACCATGATCCCGAAGGGGAAATTAACGCGGCTCTCGAAGTCGGAAGCGGCGTTACCTGCTGGCCCATGCAACGGGTCATGAGGCGGCTGCGCAACAGCGAAGACGACCTGATGGCTTGGGCCGAAGGGATCAGGCGAGGCTGAAAGGCCGAGTATCCAAACCTACGACAACAATTGGCAGCAAACCTGGGTTCGATGCGGCAGCAAGGCAAACTCCACATTCTACCCCTGATGTTAGGCAGCAAAGACACGCCTTTGCGGGCTGGCGCTGATCTTGGACCGGTGCAGAAACACCTTGGCTTTCCGAAATGGCTGTATGTCTATCAGGATCAGCCATGCGGCTTTCTTCTGGGTTATGGCGATCTGGAAATCAACATTTTGATCAGGCGCAATCGAGCGCGAGTCCACCGCATCAGCATCAAACTTTGGCACATGCCTGATATGGCCAAGCCTTTGCGTTTGAAATGGAGTGGCAACAGCCAAATCGATCTCGACGGCTTTAGTCCAGCCATGACTTTTTCGGCCGCCAAGAGGCTCCTCGCAAGTCTAGGGCTGCAAGCCGAGGAATATAAGATGGAAAGCGGATATGAAACTGTCCGTCGGCTCGTGCTTCCTCACGCCGAGCTTCATTTCTTCAAGGGACCGGAAGAGCCGGTCCTGATGGAGATTCACTTCGAAACGCCACAGGAAATCCAGCGAACCAAGGGGGACTTTATATTCCCTTTGCCAGACTAAGGCCTGCCTGCAGAGGACACAGTTGCAACTCACCCCGCCTTTGGTGCATTCGCTCCGCACACTCGAACGTTGAAAGGAGGGCTGCGTGCATATCGATCACCACCGTCAGCGCGGCCCTGTCCCTGCCCTGCGAGCTTGCTTGCGGGGCTGACCAGAGACGGGTCCGGGTTCTCCCGCTTCGATTTTCTTGGTCTGCCCTTCGTGGTGCTGCTACACCGAGCCTGATGGCCAGCCTGCGCACCGTCAAAGTGCATCGAACCGGAGCTTCCCTCCGGGGCAGACCAGAGAAACCCACATGGCCCTGATCAGCCTCAAGTCCCTCGGCGTCGCCATGAGTGCGCCGCTCTTCTCCAACCTTGATCTCACCATCGGCACCGGCGACCGCCTCGGCATCGTTGCCGCGAACGGCCGCGGCAAGTCCACTTTGCTGAGGTGCCTGACCGGCGAAATGGAGCCGACGTCAGGCGACATCACCCGTACGCGCGGCCTGCGCGTCGGCCATGTCGAACAGTCTGCTTCCCGCAGCATTGGCCGAGCATGGCTTTCAGCAGGTCGTGCCCGACGGCTTGCCGGCCGAGCAGGCTGAAAGCGAGCAATGGCGCGTCGACGTGGTTCTCGATTCACTGGACGTACCGCAGCCGATGCGCGAGCGGCCGATGCGGGCCTTGAGCGGCGGCTGGCAAAGGCTGGCGCTGATCGCCCGCGTCTGGGTCACCGACCCGGACGTCCTGCTTCTCGACGAGCCGACCAACCATCTCGACCTCGCCAAGATCAGCCAGCTCGAGACCTGGCTGAACGCGCTGCCGCGCGAGGTGCCGGTGGTGATCGCCAGCCACGACCGGGCGTTCCTCGACGCAACGACCAACCGGACGCTGTTCCTGCGCCCCGAACAATCGCCGGTGTTCTCGCTGCCCTATTCACGGGCACGCGATGCGTTGAGCGAAGTCGACGCCTCGACCGAGCGCAAATTCCAGCGCGACATGAAGGTGGCGCAGCAATTGCGCCGGCAGGCGGCCAAGCTCAACAACATCGGCATCAACTCGGGCAGCGACCTGCTGACGGTCAAGACCAAGCAGCTCAACCAGCGCGCCCAGCGCCTCGAGGAGGTCGCAGCACCGGCGCACCGCGAAAAATCGGCGGGCGCGATAAAGCTCGCCAATCGCGGCACCCATGCCAAGGTGCTGATCACGCTCGACGACGTGGCGGTCGAAACGCCTGACGGCACGCTGCTGTTCAGGACCGGCAAGCGCCATATCTGCCAAGGCGACCGTATCGTCTTGCTTGGCCGCAACGGTGTCGGCAAGTCGCGGCTTATCAGCCTGATCAAGAATGCCGTCGTCGAGCCCGATATCGCGGCGCAAGGCGTGAAGGTGACGCCGTCGACGGTGCTCGGCTACAGCGACCAGGCGCTGTCTGATATCAGCGGCGACGACACACCGCTGGCGATGCTCTCGCGAAGATTCGACGTCGGCGAGCAGCGCGCCCGCTCGCTGCTGGCGGGTGCGGGCGTCAGCATCGACATGCAGGAGCGCAGCATCGACGTGCTGTCGGGCGGGCAGAAGGCGCGGCTGATGATGCTGGCGCTCAGGCTCGCCAATCCCAATTTCTACCTGCTCGACGAGCCGACCAACCATCTCGACATCGACGGCCAGGAAGCGCTGGAAACCGAACTGCTCGCCCATCAGGCAAGCTGCGTGCTGGCCTCGCACGACCGCTCCTTCATCAGGGCGGTCGGCAACCGCTTCTGGCTGATCGAGAAGCGGCGGCTGACCGAGATCGACAGCCCGGAAGACTTTTTCCGAGAGGTCGCCGAGACGGCAGATTGAGTCATTTGGCACAAGATGTCTGGCAGATGCGATCCGATTACGAGGAGCCGCTGAGCGGCCCTGCTGAATAGCCTTCATAGGTAGAGCAACAACGCTTGGATGGAGACACAAAGCTTGACGACGTTCCGACCCGCCAGCGCCAGCCTTGAGTTCGCAAAAATTACGTATCATTTTATGAGACGTTGCCTTGACTTCCGAAACGTATCATGTGATGGTACGTTTCGGGAAGACCGCAGATGATCCGTTCGTTCAAGGACAAGACCAGCGAGGCGGTTTCGAAAGGCAAGGCCCCGAAAGGCTTCCCCTCTGATCTTGTTCGTTCGGCTCAGCGCAAGTTGTTCATGATCGACAACGCCGCTGAACTGGCGGACCTGAAGACGCCGCCCGGCAACAGGCTTGAACCGCTGAAAGGCAATCGTGCCGGTCAGCATTCAATCTGCATCAACGATCAGTTCCGCGTCTGCTTTCGGTGGGTGGACGGGCAAGCAGAGGATGTCGAAATCACCGACTATCACTAGGGCTCGATATCACGATGCACGACGCATGATCATCGCTTTCCTTGGCAATTAACCGTTGTCAAACCGCTCACTGCCAGGAGCTTGTTATGTTGTATTTTGACACCCCGATCCATCCCGGAGAAATCCTTCGAGAGGAATTTCTTGTTCCGCTTCGTGTGAAGCCTTACACGCTGGCCAAAAAGCTGCATGTTCCGCGCACGCGCATCGAGCGCCTGGCCAGCGAGACGACACCGGTAACTCCCGACACCGCGCTGCGCCTTGCCAAGTTCTTCGGAACAACGCCGCAGTTTTGGATGAACATGCAGTCCAGTTACGATCTCGCGGTAGAGGGCGAAGCCAAGAAGGCAGAACTCGACGCAATCGAGCAGATGGAAGCTGCTTGAGATCATCGATGGCGGAGTGAACCCGGTCCTGTGGCAAAAAAATCTGACGGTCTGTCGGATCATGGCCGCACGCCACGTCCTTGGGATGCCGACACGGTGATGCCGGCGCCAATCGAGGAGAAAGCATCATGTCTATTCTGTCATCCGTAGGTCGCATAGCGATCCGTTACTCGGCGGCTCGCGCCCGCTACCGCAGCGAGCGCGCCCTCCTTTCGTTGCCGATCGAACTGCGCAAGGACATCGGCTGGCCGGAAATCGTCGTCGACGCACAGAACAGCCCACGGATTGGCCTGGCTCCTTGACAAGGGCCGACCGTCGCACGGTCGGCATTAAAAAAAAACGCATCGGCCATGTAGGATCGCCGCTGCCTCATTCGTCCTGCGGTTCGCAACGCCCAACCAAAGAGGAGCAAGACATGAACGATCAGCCCCAAACCCAGCCTGCCGCGAAAGTTCTCGGCGGATTGACGCCCTACCTTCAGCTGGACGGCGCCTTCAAGGCTTCAGAGTTCTATCAGAAGGCATTCGGCGCCGAGCAGGTCTTCTTCTATCCGCCGGACGAGCAGGGCCGGACGATGCACATCCATCTCCACATCAACGGTTCGACCTTGATGATTTCCGACTTCTATCCCGAGCACGGAATGGCCGCGGTGAAGCCGCAGGGCTTCACAATGCAGCTCCATCTCGGCAGCGACGACATCGACGCCTGGTGGCAGCGCGCCATCGATGCCGGTTGCCAGGAAGTGATGCCCTTGCAAGTGATGTTCTGGGGCGATCGCTGGGGTAACATGCGCGATCCGTTCGGTGTCGAGTGGGCAATGAACGCGCCCGTGAACGCCGCTAGCTGAACAGCGCCACCAGCCAAGGAGAACCACAATGTCCTATGTCGATGGCTTCGTACTCGCCGTGCCCAAGGCAAATCTCGATGCCTATAGGGAAATGGCGCAGCTCGGCGGCACCGTCTGGAAGGAGCATGGCGCGCTCGCCTATGTCGAATGCATAGGCGACGACGTGCCCTATGGCGAGGTCACCTCGTTCCCGCGCGCCGTGCAAGCCGGGGAAGACGAGGTCGTCGTCTTCTCATGGGTCGTCTATGAATCGCGGCAGAGCCGCGATGCGGTAATGGCCAAGGTGATGGCCGACCCACGCCTGAAATCCGACTGGTCGGCGATGCCGTTCGACGGCAAGCGCATGATCTTCGGCGGCTTTCAGCCTTTTATTGAGCTGTAGGCCCGCGTTACGCTAGCCGGTCGAGCAGCGGCTTGAGCCGGTCGCCATAGCGTTTCCACAGATCGACCGAGCCCTGGTACATCGGCTGGCGCACCTGCGCGGCCGACGCTGTGCGCACCGGCCGGTCGGTCTCGTGGAACGACAGCACCGCATCGTCCCAGGGTAGGCCGAGATGGACGATCAGCGCCCGTGTCTGCCCTTCCTGGTCGGCGACGAAATCCTCGTAGCGGACATCATGCACGACATCCGGCAGAACGGCGCGCCAATGCGCCATGATATCGGTGTAGAGATTGTGAAAATCGGCGAGCTCGCCGAGGTCGTAGCCGTAGCGGTGGCTGTCGCCGCGGAAATGCACCTTGTAGATCGACAGGCATGTCGCCGCCGCATCGCGCACGCAATGAATGATCTTGGCCTTGGGCAGCATCAGATGGATGAAGCCGATCAAAAGGAAATTGCCGAGCATCTTGTCGGTGACGTGCCGGAAACCAGGATAGCGGGCGTGCAGCAGGTCTAAATAGGTTTGGCCTGCCTCGGCATAGGCCTTGTCGGGCAAGTCGGCGATGCCCCAGGGAAAACCGCCCTTCATCCCAGGTGGAAACTGCTTGCCGACCGCGGTCTTCAATATGCTGAGCTCACCGGCCCCATAGACCTGCGGATGGCTGGCGATGATCTGCTCGACCAGCGTGGAGCCGGAGCGCGGCATGCCGACGACGAAGATGGGCGTGTCGTCGGCGATCCCGCTCGGCCTGTGCTTGTCGAAGAAGGTCTTATCGAACACCGCCTTCATCGCCTCGAATTCGGCGCGTGTCTTGGCCGCATCGTAGTCGATGCCCGTGCGGCGGATCGCATTGCCTTCGGCGAAATAATCGAAGGCACGGCCATAATCCTTCAAATCGTCATTGGCCTTGCCGAGGCCGAATGAAAGCTGCATGCGCGCCAGGCTGCCTTCCGGCGCCTTGGCGTGCTGCGCCTCCATACCGGCAAGCTCGGCGTCGCGCTCCTGCTGGCGCTTGACCTGGGTGAGCATCAGCCAGGCCCTGGCCATGCCGGGATTGACCGCCAGCGCCTGCCGGAAATGCTCCGCCGCCTCTCCGAGGCTGCCCTTCTCCATCAGCCCGACGCCCAGACCGTGCAGCAAATCGGCGTCCTTCGGCCGAATTGCCAGTGCTTCGCGGAAGACGGCAAGCGCCTCGTCGAGCCGCCCAGCCTCCTGCAGCGTTTCGGCAAGCCCGATGCGGGCGCGGACATGGAACGGGTTGCGACCGATGGTGCCGCGATAGATCTCTTCCGCGCCCTCGAACTGGCCAAGCTGCTTCAGCGAGGAGCCGAGATTGTCGCGCGCCGCGAGTTGGTCCGGCCGGATTGCCACCGCGCCACGAAAGAAATCGACGGCTGCACTGACACGGCCGAGGTCGCGCATCACCGTGCCGAGGTTGTTGAGGAAATCCGGATTCTTGGGCTGCAGGCGCACCGACTGTTCGAGGAGATCGAGTCCTTCGGCGCTGCGCCCGGTCTGGTGCAGCAGCAAACCGAGGAAATGTGCGGCCGCCGCATGATTGGCCTTTTGCGCCAGCACCTGCCGGTAGAGCATCTCGGCTTCCTGCCGGCGCCCCGTCTGATGCAATTGCAGCGCCTGCTGCACGCGCTGGTCGAGGCCCAGCGGCGGCTGTCCGCCTGAGCCGAAATTGGCGCCCGCGCCTGCCGGTCTTCTCTGATCTCTGTTGATGGGAAACCTGCCGTGTTTTGTCCGCCTGCCGCGATCTAGGCCATCGGCGCGGCAGGTTCAAGGGTACGCAGGCCAGCTTACCGGAAATCGGCCTGGGTCAATACATACATGTTCTTGCGGCCGTGCGAATAGGCTTCGCGCGCAACATCCTGGATCGACGAACGCTCCGCATCGAAGGCGCTGAGATACTCGGCTTCCGCTCCGCTCGTGGCCGTTGCCGCCGAAAGCGCTGCAATCTCCACAAAGAACGGCACTTCGAACATGCCGTCATGGCCGACAAAACGAATGCGCCTGGCCGCAGCGTCGTAGGAGCGGCTGCGGTTGGGGAAATTGAGCGTCATGATCGAGGTCCTCAGCGCATGACCCCGAACCGGAGGTTCGGAAAGGATCATGTGCAAAATCAAAATACTACAGCGCCCTTTGCGCGTCCAAAAGGACGCGCGGCGCTGTAGGGCACCGCAAGCCGGCCATGTCAGATCAGGCGATTGGTCTCCGCAACCTGTTTGGCCCGCCGCACCGTGCCGTCGGTGTCGGCGATCCTTCGCCGTGCAGCCTCGTCACTTCGTATCGTCAGACGCGCCGACATGACTTTCGCAGGCCCGACGGTCGGCTTGACGACGGGATTGATTGTTACGGTTACGCCACTCGGCGTTTTCACAGAGATCATGAAATTTTTCCTTTCAAACGAAAATAAAACATAGATGCCGGCACAAAAGTTCCGGCGACGTATCAGACATTTTGAGAAAGCTCTTGAATCATATCAGCATTCTACAAATAATTATAGAGAGCGAATTTTGTGAATCGATCATGATCCGGCAGTAATCTTCTTGAATAAACCGCAATTTCGGATTAAAGGATTGAGATCGTTTTTTGGGCCAAGCTTGGCATCTCGCGGCGTCAGAGGTTCTCGACCCGCCAAACTCATTCCAGATCGCTGATACCCAAATTGCCGCTACAGTGACACACGACATTTAAGTCCCCGGTGCCGCGAAGCGGGCGCCACCTTATCGGATCCAAGCCGGAAACGAGACTTCGAGGCACGAGAATGTCTGGCCGAACCACCCATTCCATAGCGCATTTCGAGGCACCCTTCATGCTCGGCGGCCTGGAGGGAAAATTGCCGGCCGGCGACTACGACATCGACCACGATGAGGAGCTTATCGATGGCATGTCGTGGCTTGCCTGGCGCCGTGTCGCCACCTTCATCCATCTGCCGGCAAGGACGGTGAAAAGCCAGACCAGCCAATTGGTCGCCATCGACCTCGCCGAACTCGAAACCGCGCTGAGGCGCGACCAGGAGAATGCCGCATGATACGTTTCCAGCAGAACGCGCGCCCGCGCACCGACACGCCCGCGCATCTTTTCGCGATCGGCCAGACCGTTCGCATGAAGAGCCGCACCGGCCTTGTGCAGAAGACCGCAGAGCTGTTCCAAATCAAGAGCAAGCTGCCGGTCAAGGACGGCTCGCCGCAATACCGCATCCGTAGCGACGAGGAGACCTATGAGCGGGTCACCACGGAAGACAATCTCGAGGTGGCCGACAATCCGAGCGCCTAATGCATGTCCCCCAAAAGCACGCCCACGGGCCTGACCCGAGGGTGCGAAGCGGTTTGGGACAACGACATGCATAAAACAAAACTTAAAGCGCGTCGGCTGAAATCCTTTTCAACGCGACGCGCTTTAGGCCCGACATCAGCCGCCACCGTTAACCAATCACGAGGGACCAGGAAATGGCCAAGGGTCAACAGCGCAGCAACCGCGAGACACGCAAGCCCAAGAAGGACAAAGCGGCAGCAAAGCCGGCTTCGCCCTTCGGCTCGGCCGTCAAGCAGGCGGAAGCCGGTTTGAAGCCGAAATCCAAGGGCTAGTGCCGGATGAGCAGCCCTGCATTCATCCAGCCACCGCGCGGATCGGATTAAAGATCACGTAACGTCGAAGCCATATGGTTAGGATTGGCTAGGGCCGAGTTCATCGCCCATTGCCATAACGCTAGGCTGCCGGCGTAGAGGCAAGAGGTGCCAGCTGCCGTCGCCCGCCTGTGTCCAGTTAACAGATGGGGCCCCTCCCCGTCCGGAGACGGGGAGGAAATCAGCCTCTCAGCAGGGACCGTCGTCGACGATGCGATAGTCGGCGGCGCGAGCCTCGCAGGCGTTGGGGAAGGTGCGCAATTCGCCACGGCGGCGTGCGCAGACAGGGGCATACTCGCGCGTGCAGAATGTTTGCTCTTCACCACCGCCGCCGCCGTCGCGGCACTGGCCGTCGCGGATGATGCGGTACCCGGCCCGCTCGGCAAGGCAGGCATTGGCGAAGGTCTGGCGGTCGCCACCGCGCCGGGCGCAGACCGGATCATACTGCCTGGTGCAGAATTGCGGCTCGGGCCTTGGCGGGCGGTACCCCGGTCCTTCCTCCACCACCACCGCGGTACAGGCTGCAAGAACTGCCGACAGCAACAGGATGGCAAAACCCTGCCGCGAGAAGATTGCCGCAAGAAATTTCATAACTATACCTCCCGAGCCCCCGCTCCGGCGCAAGATGCGCTCCACTCTAGGCCGATCCTCGCTATTCCGCTGCCAAATGCAACCCCTGTTTGCAAGCTGCCCCAGCCCGCTGGACCATCCGTGGCCAGGCTCTGGCCGATGACCGGGCGAGCCCCCGTTCTATCGATGCTATGCGTCGGAATGCGCCCATCTGGCGGCCCGCGGGCGCTACCTTGCAACGATCACCTTTCCGTGCGATAAATTTCGTGTTCGGGCATTTGCGACCCGGAGAGCGGAACGTTTTGGACGACCTTTCCCCGATACTGTGAATCTCTGACGGCCCCGTTTTTCGGCGGGGGGTTTTGACCATGCGCCAATGCATGACTGCCGAAGCAACCACCGGACTTGCCCACGGCGTCAGGCGGCGGGCAAACCACAAAGACTGACACGGGTGAAGGAGTTTCCCCAATGGCCCAGACCGGCACCGTTAAATTCTTCAACGCTACCAAAGGCTTCGGCTTCATCACGCCAGATGACGGCGCCAAGGACGTGTTCGTCCACATCTCCGCGATCGAGGCTTCGGGCCTGCGCACGCTCGTCGATGGCCAGAAGGTCACCTTCGACGTCGAGCCCGACCGCATGGGCAAGGGGCCGAAGGCGGTCAATCTCCGCGCGGACTGAACCGTCGGCGCGCACGTGCGTCGGGACGTGCCAAGAATGCGCCCGAGGCACTCCAAAGGCCTTGAACCGGCTTTCAGGGCCGGACCCGAGTTTCGAAGGCGCGGCGGTTTTCGTCGCGCCTTTTTCGTGGCAGGGCGGCATGCCAAATGCTCGCAAAACTTTCTCTTGCCGATAGCGCTAAAATAAAGGACAAATTTCACTCGGGCATTTGCCGGCCCGAGACTGGACTTGATGGGATCAAAGGAGCTTCCCATGCCGCAGACCGGCACCGTCAAATTCTTCAATCATGCCAAAGGCTTCGGCTTCATCACGCCGGATGATGGCGCGAAGGATGTCTTCGTCCACATTTCGGCCGTGCAGGCGTCGGGTCTTCCCGGTCTTGAGGATGGGCAGAAGGTAACATTCGACACCGAGCCGGACAAGCGCGGCAAGGGTCCGAAAGCCGTCAACCTGTCGATCGGCTGAGCCGAGCTCGAGACAGCGTCGGACGGTCCCGTCGTGCAGGTCCGCTCCTTGTTGAGCGTACGATATTTGTGCCTTGCGCCGTGCTTGACCAATCAATATCGACTGGTCCCATCCCGTCAATTTCGTTCAGCCCCCGTTCAGCCACGGTCGCCTATTAGCTTCAGTAAAGCCGGACCGCATCCCCCAGATTACCCGGGCCGGCACGAAGGAGACCGACATGAACCGAATTTTCAAGACCACCATCCTGTCCGCCGCGATTGTTGCGACCACGCTCGCGACCTTGCCAGCGGCCAGCGCTGGTGACTGGCGTCACCGGCACCACCATCGTGACAATGGCGATGCGATCGCGGCAGGCGTCCTTGGCCTCGCGGCCGGCGCCCTGATCGTTGGTGCGCTCAATAACCCGCAGCCCAGCTATTACGACCCCGGCTATGACGATTATGTTCGTTACCCACGGCCCGCCCCGGTGCGCCGCTACTACGCGGAACCGCGAGTCGTCTACAATGACGGCTATGCCGAGCCATGGACCCGTGGCTGGTATGAATATTGTTCGGATCGCTATCGTTCTTTCAACGCCCGCACCGGCACGTTCACCGGCTATGACGGCGAACAGCATTTCTGCACCGCGAACTGAGGCTTCCCTGCCCCAAACAAAAGCGCTGTCCGCCAGGCCAGCGCTTTTTGTCGTCGGCATACATTAAGGTAAGACAAGAGAACCGATGCGCGTCGCGTGAGGCTCCTCAGCCGCAACGCGTTTTAAATCAGGAATGGATTGCTCCGACGCTCCTCGCCGAAGCGGCCGCCGGGACCATGGCCGCAGATGAAGCCGATGTCGTCGCCGAGCGGCAGAAGCTTGTCCTTGATCGAGGCGATCAGCGCGGCGTGGTCGCCACCCGGCAGGTCGGTGCGCCCGACCGAGCCGCGGAACAGCACGTCGCCGACATGGGCGAACTTCGCAGCACGATTGAAGTAGACGACATGGCCGGGCGCGTGGCCGGGGCAATGAAAGACTTCGAACGCGTGCTGGCCGAACGAGACTGTATCGCCCTCGCTGAGAAAGCGGTCGGGCACGCAGTTGCGCACCGGATCGGTGATGCCGTAGTGTTTCGCCTGTTTCTCGAGATTGGCAAGCAACGGACGATCGGCCTCATGCGGGCCGATGATCTCGACGCCAAGCGCCTCCTTCAGTTCCATGGCGCCGCCGGCATGGTCGATATGACCATGCGTGATCCAGATCGCACCGGCGTTGATCGCATTGTCCTTGAGCACCGCCAGCACCTTCTCGATGTCGCCGCCCGGATCGACGACGACGCCTTGTCTGTCGTCCATGTCGAAGAGGATGGTGCAGTTTTGCTGGAAGGCCGTGACCGGCACGACGCCGGCGTTGAGCTGACCCATGATCGTCCTTTCGCTGTGTCGCCCCTGATGTAGATACACACGCGAACGTCGTCCACCGCATCCGGCTGTCGCCACAACGCAAAAAAGAAATGGGCGGCCGAAGCCGCCCATGCAAAAGCCCGAAACCGCTAGGCTGCCTTCTTCGTCGCATTCATGACCGCGCCGATGATGGCCGTCAGAATGGCGCCACCACCGGCACCGCCGAGGATGTTCTGCACATTCAGCGCGCTGCCCAATCCGCCCGTTGCCGCTGCGGCTGCAGCCGGATCGATCGTGCCACCGCCGAGCAGGCTGCCGAGGATGGCCGCACCGCCGACGCCGCCAAGGGCGCCGCCCAGGATTTTGGTAAGCTGCCCCACTGCCGCTGTCTTGAGCGCCGCGCCCACCGCCTGGCCACCGATGATACCCATAATCACCTGAACAATGATCGGAAGAAGCGTGTTCATGTCCATATTACCAGTCCCTCCATAGCTGCCAGCCTCCCGGGCCGACAGCATCATGAGACGCCGAATTGGACGAAAGTCAAATGCAGAAGTGCTTAAATAAAAGGGGCGGCCCGAAAACCGCCCCTACTTATAAAAAAAGCTGTGACTTTCGTTATTCTGCTGCGATTGCGTGCTTGGGTTGAACGGCTGAAGAATAGTCGTTCATCAGAGTCTTGGCAATTTCACCCACCTCGAATCGGTATGGACCGATCTCTGAAACGGGCGTCACCTCGGCCGCTGTTCCTGTGAGGAAGCACTGCTGGAAGCCTTCGAGCTCTTCCGGCATAATGGTGCGCTCGATCACCTCGAAGCCGCGATCCTTGGCAAGCCCGATCACCGTACGGCGGGTGATGCCGTCGAGGAAGCAATCGGGGGTGGGCGTGTGGATCTTGCCGTCCTTGACGAAGAAGATATTGGCGCCGGTCGCTTCCGCAACCTGGCCGCGCCAGTCGAGCATCATGGCGTCGGCATAGCCCTTGGCTTCGGCGGCATGCTTGGACATGGTGCAGATCATGTAGAGGCCGGCAGCCTTCGATTTCGACGGCGCGGTGCGCGGATCGGGGCGGCGCCATTCGGCCAGATCGAGACGGATGCCCTTCAGCTTCTGTGCCGGATCGAAATAGCTCGGCCACTGCCAGATGGCGATAGCGCAGTTGATCCGGCTGTTTTGCGCCGAAACGCCCATTTGTTCGCTGCCGCGCCAGGCGATCGGCCGGACATAGGCATCCTGGAAACCCTGCTTCTTCAACAGCGTGCGGCAGGCGTCGTCGATCTCGGCAACCGAATAGGGAATCTTGAAGCCGAGCAGGCGTGCCGATTCGTGCAGGCGCTCGCTGTGGTCGGTCAGCTTGAAAATCTCGCCGCCATAGGCTCGCTCGCCCTCGAACACCGCGCTAGCATAGTGCAGGCCATGGGTCAGCACGTGGATCTTGGCGTCGGCCCATTTGACGAACTCGCCGTTCATCCAGATGAAGCCGTCCATTTGGTCAAAGGGAACGGATGCCATGGTAACCTCCCGCGGGCGACCGCCCGCACATTGTCGTTGCGCGTTTCTTGTCAGCCGCACCGGGCGGCCGGTATCTCGAAGCGTAGGCGGATATATAAGCTCTGGCAAACACAGGAAGTTCCGGAAAAACGGCTTTCCCTTGCCTTTTCGTTCGCAATCCGCCGCAAAGCTTGTCAAAAATTACCATTGCCGGGAAATTACGTCAATAGTACTGACATAATTTCCCTTTCGCACGGAGAAAAGATGACGGATCGCAGCCACCCAGCCGGAAAACCGATCAGGACGGCGATCACCGACGAGGACGGCATCGACTTTGCCATCATCGAATTGTTCTTCTTCGCCTATCGCGATTTTACCTCCGATCCGGACCAGATCCTGTCCGACTATGGCTTCGGCCGCGCCCACCACCGGGTTCTGCATTTCGTCAATCGCAGGCCTGGCCTGACGGTCGCCGAACTCCTCGACGTGTTGAAGATCACCAAGCAGAGCCTGGCGCGCGTGCTCAAGCAACTGATCGACACCGACCACATCGTCCAGTTGCAGGGTCCGCGCGACCGCCGCCAGCGCGAGCTCTATCCGACAGCCAAGGGCCGCGCCCTGGCACTGGCGCTGGCACGGCCACAGTCACGCCGCATCCATGCTGCATTGGAAGATTCCGGAGCCACCGAACGCGCCTTGATCGAGCGCTTCCTGGAAGCGATGGTCAATCCGGAACTAAGGGCGCAGATCGACATTGCGCCGGCAAAAACGTCAGGGAAAAGCCATGGAGACCATTGAAAGGGTTGATCAACCGGCAGCACCGGACGACGACGCGCCGCATCTGCTGGTGATTGATGACGATACCCGTATCCGCAATCTTCTCAAACAATATCTGACCGAAAACGGCTTTCGCGTCACCGTTGCCGGAAATTCCGGCGAAGCGCGGCGCAAGCTCGCCGGCCTCGATTTCGATCTGCTCGTGCTCGATATCATGATGCCGGGCGAAACCGGTGTCGATCTCGCCAAAGCGCTGCGGGCAAGCAAGAACGTGCCGATCCTGATGCTTACCGCGCTCGCCGAGACCGACAGCCGGATCACCGGCCTCGAGGCCGGCGCCGACGACTATCTGCCGAAGCCTTTCGATCCCCGCGAATTGATCCTGCGCATCAACAACATCCTGCGCCGCGGCGGTCCGGCAACGACGCCCAAGGTCGAGCAACTGGTCTTCGGTCCCTACACGTTCCAAATCGCCAGGCGGGAGCTCAAGCGCGGCGGCGAGGCTCTGAAGCTGACCGACCGCGAGCAGGAGATCCTGGCGATCTTCGCGGCGCGGGCCGGCGAAACGATACCGCGGCATGAGCTTGTCGGCGACGAGTCGGAAGTCGGCGAGCGCACCATCGACGTCCAGATCAACAGGCTGCGCCGCAAGATCGAACGCGATCCGTCCAATCCGGTCTGGCTGCAGACCGTGCGCGGTATTGGGTATCGGCTCAGCGTGGAATAGACTGCCGCCCGCAGCCCCTTGTTGAGTGGCTGAAGATGAGCAAAAAGGGCGAATGGCGACCACACAACTGGAACGGCCGGGAGATCGCGGCTTGAGCGCTCGCGCCACGCGGGCGCTCAAGGCGGTGCCGCTTGCCTGGAAACGGTTCTGGCGCCTCGTTTCGCTTTACATGCCGAAGCGGCTCTATGCCCGCTCGCTGATCATCGTCATCGCACCGATGATCCTGCTGCAATCGGTCCTCGCCTTTGTCTTCATGGAACGGCACTGGCAGACCGTGACGCAGCGCCTGTCGCAGGCCACGGTTCGCGACATTGCCGCGATCGTCGACCTGGTAGAAACCTATCCGAACGACGCCGATTACGCCAACATCATCCGCATCGCGCAGGATCGCATGCAGCTGAAGATCGATTTGCTTCCGCCCGATCCGCTGCCGGCGCCCGGTCCAAAGCCGTTCTTCTCGATCCTAGACGAAATTCTCTCGTCCGAGATCACCCATCAGATCAACCGCCCGTTCTGGATCGATACGGTCGGCAATTCCAATATCATCGAGGTCCGTGTCCAGCTCGAGGGCAAGGTGCTGCGCGCCTTCGTGCGCCGCAGCCAAGCCTATGCCTCGAACACGCACATTTTCCTGATCTGGATGGTCGGCACCTCGTTGGTGCTGCTGATGATCGCTATCCCTTTCCTGCGCAATCAGATCCGGCCGATCCTGACGCTGGCCGAGGCCGCCGAAAGTTTCGGCAAGGGCCGGCCGATGCCGCTCGATTTCCGTCCGCGCGGCGCCGAGGAGGTTCGCCGCGCCGGCTTTGCCTTCATCCAGATGCGCGAACGCATCGAACGCCAGCTCGAACAGCGCACCGCCATGCTGACCGGCGTCAGTCACGATTTGAGAACCATCCTCACCCGCTTCAAGCTGCAGCTTGCGCTGACCGGGACCAAGGCCGACACCGAGGCGCTCGGCCAGGATATCGATGACATGCAGTCTATGCTGGAAGGCTATCTCGCCTTTGCCCGCGGTGAGGCAGCGGAAGACGCCGGCCGTTTCAATCTTGAAGCTTATTTCGAGAAGCTCGGCGAGGAGGCCACGCTGCGCAAGCGCAAACTGTCGACCGCTCTCGCCGGCGATCCAAATGTGCATGTGCGGCCCCACGCCTTTGCTCGGCTGTTGTCCAATGTCGTCGGCAACGCCTTCCGTTACGCCAAGACGGTTGAGATCAACGCCAACCACGGCCGCGGCTCGCTGCTCGTCACCATCGACGACGACGGCCCGGGCATTCCGCCCGAAAAGCGCGAGGACGTGTTCAAGCCTTTCGTGCGGCTTGACGAAGCCCGCAATCTCGACGCCAGCGGCACCGGCCTTGGTCTTTCCATCGCCCGCGACATTGCCCGCAGCCATGGCGGCGACATCATGCTGGACAAGAGCCCGCTCGGCGGCTTGCGCGCCGTCATCAAGGTTCCGGCCTGATTAGAGCGACGTGCGTCCAATTGGACGCACAAAGTACGCTCTAACACTTTGAACCTACGCATCGTGCTTTCCGAAAAACGAATTCGATTTTCGGGCCGATGCGCTGCTTTCCGGCGGTTGTAAACGACCATCGGCTATGCCTTCATCGGCGCGTCATGAAACCATGCTGAAGAGCGCGCATGAAGCGCGTGATCCTGATTGATTCGGCCTTGCGGCCTCGCGTCAAGGAAACCGACGACCTTTCAAGCAAAGGGCTGCTATGCGCATCCTGATGGTCACCGACGCCTGGCGCCCGCAAGTCAACGGCGTCGTCCACACGCTGGAACGGCTTTCGGAAACCCTGAAATCCTTCGACGTCGAGACGGACTTCCTGACCCCGAACATCTTTCGCACCTTGCCCCTGCCGACCTACCCCGACATCCGGCTGGCGCTGACGACGCCAAGCCACGTCGCGCGCCTGATCGAAGTGCGCAAAGCCGATCATATCCATATCGTCACCGAAGGCCCGCTCGGCATCATGGCGCGGCGCTATTGCCGCAAGGCCGGCCGGCCGTTCACAACGAGCTATCACACACGCTTTCCAGAATATCTGAGCGCGCGGCTGCCAATACCGGAAGCCTGGGCCTATCGCTGGCTTCGCGATTTCCACAATTCCGGACAATGCACGCTGGTCGCCACCCAGTCGCTGGCGGACGATCTGTCGGCGCGCGGCTTCACCAAGCTAAGGCCATGGACGCGCGGCGTCGACACTGACCATTTCCGGCCGGACAAGAGGAAGGATCTGGGGCTCAAGCGACCGATCTTCCTCTGCGTCGGCCGCGTTGCGATCGAAAAGAACCTGGCCGCCTTCCTCGACCTGGACCTGCCCGGCAGCAAGGTGATCGTCGGCGAGGGACCGGAGTTGGCCCGGCTCAAGGCCAGATACCCCGATGCCCATTTCCTTGGCCACCGCCCGAACGACGAACTGGCCGAAATCTACGCCTCGGCCGACGTCTTCGTCTTTCCCAGCCGCACCGACACGTTCGGCAATGTCATCATCGAGGCGCTGGCCAGCGGCACGCCGGTCGCAGCCTATCCGGTGACCGGGCCGATCGACATTGTCGGCGACGGCGTTGGCGGAGCGGTGTCGAACGATTTGCGTGAGGCCGCGCTCGCCGCGCTCCATGTCAACCGCGCCGAGGCGCGCCAACGGGCAATGCGCTATAGCTGGAAGGCTTGCGGGGAGATGTTCCTGGAGACGGTTGAAGAGGCGCTGGGCACCCCACGCAAACTGACACCAACTTTCGTCATCCACGGGCAAAGCGGCGGCGAAGCCGACGCGCAGACCCGAGGTGGACGACGAAGCTAGAACAGTCGGCCGCCGTTTGGCACCCTGCGTTCGATTGCGCCGAGGACGACAGCACCCTCCTCGTCGGGAAAACCAAGCGTCAGCACTTCCGATATGAAGGGTCCGATCTGCCGCGGCGGAAAATTGACTACCGCGAACACCTGCCGGCCGATCAGCGTCTCGGGCGCATAATATTTGGTGATCTGCGCCGACGATTTCTTTATCCCGATCGCCGGGCCGAAATCGATCTTCAGCTTGAACGCCGGCTTTCGCGCCTCCGGAAAAGGCTCGGCCTCGACGATCGTGCCGGCACGGATATCGACACGGTCGAAATCGGCGAAGCTGATCTCGGGCTTGCGCTGGCTGCTCGAACTCATTGAGGACCTGATTCAGGCGTTTCCGTAGGTCTCGAACAGGACGCCGGCCAGCGCATCCTTGGCCGAGGTTCCCGACCAGACGACGAACTGGAACGCCTGGAAATAGCATTCGCAGGCTTCCAGCGCCGACGACAACAGCACCTCGACCTGCTGGCTCGACGGCTCGACCCCACCGGCGAGCAGCAGCGACTGGCGGAACATGATCGCGCCTTCCTGTTCCCAGAGGTCGAAATGGCCGAACAGCATCTGCTCGTTGATCAGCGAGAGCAGCCGCATCACTTCGAGCGCACGCGCCTCCGGCACCTTGATGTCGAAAGCGCAGGCCAGATGCAGCGCCTCGAAATCCTCCATCCAGGAGAATGAGACGTGGTAGTCGGTCCAGCTTCCGGCAACCGAAATCGAAATCTCGTCGTCGCCGGCCCGTTCGAAGGACCACTCATTGTTGTGGGCTACTTGCTCGATAACATCCACCGGATGGATTTCGCGCGAGAATTCGAGTTCGAGAAGTTCCATGAATGCTTCCTGTCGTTCCTTCGCATCGGCCCGAAAATCGGTTCGATTTTCGGAAAGCACGATGCGAACGTTCAAAGTTCTAGAGCGTATTTTGTGCGTCCAAGTGGACGCACGTCGCTCTAGTGAGCGCCACACGCTCCGCGGGGCACACACAACGAACAATCTTGTCTAGAACTCGGACGGCCGGGACTTCGTCAACGCAAAGACCCCAGACCGGACCCCACCGCCCGGCGCATGACCCTGCTCCGAATCATGCAACAAATTCAGTCTATTGATCGGGAGTCGCGTGACCAGCCCAATTTTTCGCACTGCGTCATTCGCATGTGGAAAGCCGCTGTCACAAAGATTCACGCAATGCCGGTAAGCGATTCACGACAAAGCGCTTTTTGCGATTGTGCTTTGTGGAAAAGTTTAACGATTATTTTTTTGATCTGGGCTTTGCCGCAGCCACAGGTGCTGCCTGTCCGGTCAATTCGGCGAGCTTCGCCTCGAGCGCCTCGATGCACACAGCGAGACGGGTGTTTTCTTCCCTGGCCTTGACAGCCATATCGCGGGCGGCCTCGAATTCTTCGCGCTGCACCAGGTCCATTGAGTTGAGAACGCGCTCGGCCTGCCCCTTGAAGGCGGTTTCCACTTCGCGACGCACGCCTTGCGCGGCACCCGCGGCGTCGGTCATCAGCTTGGCGAATTCATCGAGAATGCGGTTCGGTCCGGTCGACATGGCAAATCCTCGCTTGCTCGATTTGACGTAGTGGCGCGCGAGGCGGAATGCAAGAACGTTTGAAACCGGCGAGCATCGACTGCCGGTGCACTTTGGTCAACTGAACACTGGCTGAGCGGATCAATAACTATTATTATCACCCCGAAAGGCATCTTCGAGGAGCACTCCATGGCCATCAGCGCAGATTTGGGCAACCGTCTGGAGGACGTTGTAAACCAGCTTGTTAGCACGGGCCGCCACAATTCGAAGAGTGAAGTGCTGCGCGAAGGTGTTCGCCTCGTTGAAGAGCGAGAGAAGCGCCTGGCAGCACTCGACGCCACGCTCGCCAAAGGCATCGGTGATGCCGACGCAGGGCGGGTGAAGCCCGGGGAAGACGTGCTTGACCGCCTAGAGGCCAGATATAAGACGATGGCCGAGAAGGCCCGGTGAAGCGGCTGATCTTCACCCATCAGGCTGAGGCAGATATTGGAGCCATTGACGATCACATCGCCTTGGACAGCCCGCTTCGAGGCGTGACATCATCCGGGAATTGCGTGCCGATTGCCTGGAACTACGGACCATGCCGGAGCGATATCCGCTCTTGCAGCGTCATCGATCTTCCGGCGTCCGCCGTCGCGTTCATGGCACCTATCTGATCTTCTACCGCGTTAACACCGACGCAGTGGAGATACTGCACGTCCTGCACGGCGCGATGGATTTTGATGCCATCCTGTTCCCTGCGAAATGACAGCACCCACGTCGCCTTGACCCCGCCAAAACCCTGCCGCATGGTCCGCGCCCGAACGTGATCGCAACCCGGAGATCCTGTTGAGCGAGTATCTTATGCTGCCGCTGGCCGCCCTGCCCTTCCCCAACATCGACCCGGTCATCGTCCAGATCGGGCCGCTGGCGGTGCATTGGTATGGCGTCGGCTACATCGTCGGCATTCTCTTCGCCTGGTGGTATGCCAAGCGGCTCGTCACCAATGCAAGGCTCTGGCCCGACTGCACCGCGCCCATGAGGCCCGAGGATCTCGACGACTTCATCGTCTGGGCGGCCATCGGCGTGGTGCTTGGCGGGCGTATCGGCTACGTGCTGTTTTACGACCTGCCGCGCTACATCGCTCATCCGTTCGATATCCTTGCCGTCTGGCAGGGCGGCATGTCTTTCCATGGCGGGCTGCTCGGCGTCGTCCTCGCCATGACGCTGTTTTCCTGGTCGCGCGGCATCCGCACATGGTCGCTGTTCGACGTGGTGGCGGCCGGCGTGCCGGTCGGCCTTGGCATCGTCCGTATGGCGAATTTCATCAACTCCGAACTTTGGGGCAGGCCGACCGACGTGCCATGGGCGGTCGAATTCCCCAATGGCGGGCCATTTGCGCGCCATCCGAGCCAGCTCTACGAGGCGCTGCTCGAAGGTCTGGTGCTGTTCCTGGTCCTGCGCTTCCTCACCCATTCCAAGCTTAAGTTGAAGACGCCGCGCTTCGTAGGCGGCGCCTTCATCGCCGGCTACGGTCTCTCGCGCATCTTCGTCGAATTCTTCCGCGAGCCCGATCAGCAGCTCGGCTACCTCCTCGCCACCGGCTGGCTGACGATGGGCATGGTGCTGTCACTGCCGATGCTGCTGGCCGGCATATGGGCGATGGCGACCGCAAAGCCGGTTACGCAGCCACAGCCGGTATGACCCGACTGAAAACCCGCATCGTCGAGCTGATCGGTGCGGCGGGGCCGATCCCCGTCAACCAATACATGGCGCTTTGCCTGTTCGATCCGCGGGACGGCTACTATACGACGCGCGAGCCGTTCGGGGCTGCCGGCGACTTCGTCACCGCACCGGAGATCAGCCAGATGTTCGGCGAGCTGATCGCCGTCTGGCTCTATGAAGCCTGGCTGGCGACCGGCCGGCCGATGCCGGTCACCATCGCCGAGATCGGCCCCGGCCGCGGCACGCTGATGAAGGACATGTTGCGCACGCTTTCGCGGCTCGATCCGGGGCTGACCGCCGGCGCATCGTTTGCCATGATCGAGACCAGCCCGCGGCTGGCCGATGTCCAGAAGCAAACGCTTGCCGCCACGCCTGCCGCGATCGGCTGGCACGAAAGCATCGACACGCTGCCGCAGGCCCCGCTTTTCATCGTCGGCAACGAATTGTTCGACGCGGTGCCGATCCGCCAGTTCGTCCGCGCCGGAACAGGCTGGCGCGAACGGATGATCGGCCTCGACAGCGCGGACGAATTGCACTTCTTCGCCGGCGCCGGCTCGGTCGATCCAACGCTGTTGCCGAACGATGCCGAAAACGCACCACAGGGCGCGATCGTCGAAGTCGCGCCGGCCCGTGCCGCGCTGATGGCGACCATCGCTGAGCGATTGGCCCGGCTCAATGGCGCCGGCCTGTTCCTCGACTATGGCTATCTCCAGCCAGGGACCGGCGACACGTTGCAGGCCTTGCGCAAGCACGATCACGAAGATGTGCTGGCCAATCCGGGCGAAGCCGATCTCACCGCCCATGTCGATTTCGCCGCCCTTGCCGCGATCGTGCGGGCGCATGGCCTCGATGCCCATCTCTCCACGCAAGGCGAATTCCTGGTGGAAATGGGCCTGCTCGAACGCGCCGGCCAGCTCGGCGCCAATGCCAATGAGGCGGCTCGCGAAAAGATTGCAGGCGAGGTCGAACGCCTCGCCGGTCCGCAAGCCATGGGCGACCTGTTCAAGGTGCTTGCCGTCCTGCCTGCCGGCATCGCCGTTCCGCCCTTTGCAACGGCGGATTGACTTTTCACTGCCGCCTCTCCCACTCTCCCAACTTCCGACCGTCGCCGATCTTTGGAGTGTAACTCATCTGTGGACTGTCGCGATCTTTGGACTGTCGCTTGACGAAATCGCCCACACGGACAACAACGCCGCCATGCTGAATCAGACCAAACCGGATCCCGTTCGGTCGCCCTTGCTGGAAAAGGCGCGGGCGCAAGGCATTCGCCACGGCTATTTCACCCGCATCGGCGGCGTCTCCAGCGGCATCTATCGGGGCCTCAACATCGGCACCGGCTCGAGCGACGACCAGACGCAAGTAGCCGAGAACCGCCGCCGCGTCGCCGACTGGATGGGCGTGCCATCAAACCATCTCTTGACCGCCCATCAAATCCATTCGCCCGACGTCGTCATCGCCAGAGAGCCCTTTCCCAGCGAGCGGCCGAAGGCCGACGCCGTCGTCACCGACCGGCCGGGCATCGCCGTCGGCGCCTCGACCGCCGATTGCGGACCGGTGCTGTTCGCCGATGCCGAGGCGCGTGTCATCGGCGCAGCCCATGCCGGCTGGAAGGGCGCCTTGTCAGGCGTGCTGGAAAACACAATTGCGGCAATGGAAAGCCTCGGCGCCCGGCGCGAGCGCATCGTTGCGGTACTCGGTCCGTCCATCGGCCCGGAAAACTATGAAGTCGGGCCGGAATTCATCGCTCGTTTCGTCGAGGCCGATGCCGACAATCTCGGCTATTTCGCGCCCTCGGCGAAGCCGGAACATGCAATGTTCGACCTCAACCGCTATACGGTCGATCGGCTGACCCGGGCCGGCGTCACCGCCGATGGGCTCAGCCGCTGCACCTACGCCGAGGAGGATCTGTTCTATTCCTACCGGCGCAGCACGCATCGCAAGGAGCCGGATTACGGGCGGCAGATTTCGGCAATCGTTTTGGAGACAGAATAATGGCGCTGCATTTCGAACGGTCGGAATTTGACGCGCGGCGCGATCGGCTGATGATCGAGATCGCCGAGAAGAAGCTCGATGCCGTCCTGCTGTTTGCGCAGGAGAGCATGTACTGGCTGACCGGCTACGATACGTTCGGCTTCTGCTTCTTCCAGTGCCTGGTGGTGAAGGCGGACGGCTCGATGATCCTGCTCACGCGCTCGGCCGATCTGCGCCAGGCGCGCCACACCTCGATCATCGACAATATCGTGCTGTGGACCGATCGCGACGGCGCCAATCCGGCGATCGACCTGCGCAATTTGCTCAACGACCTCGACCTGCTCGGCGCCCGCATCGGCGTCGAATACGACACTCACGGCCTGACCGCCTACAATGGCCGGCGCCTGGACGAGCAATTGCAGACCTTTGGCCAGATCGCCGACGCGTCCGGCATCGTCAGCCGGCTGCGCTTGTTCAAGAGCCCGGCCGAGATCGCCAAGGTGGAAAAGGCCGCAAATCTCGCCGACGACGCGCTGGACGCGTCCCTGCCGCTGATAAAGCAGGGTGGCGACGAAGCCTTGATCCTTGCTGCCATGCAGGGCGCGATCTTTGCCGGCGGCGGCGATTATCCGGCCAACGAATTCATCATCGGCTCTGGCGTGGACGCATTGCTTTGCCGTTACAAGGCCGGCCGCCGCAAGCTGAGCAAGAACGACCAGCTGACGCTCGAATGGGCCGGCGTCTTCCACCATTACCATGCGGCGATGATGCGCACGGTGCTGACCGGCAAAGTGTCGAAACGTCACCAGGAACTGTTCGATGCCGCGCGCGCCGCACTTCTGGCGGTCGAAAAGGCGATGACGCCCGGAAATACCTTCGGCGATGTGTTCGACGCGCATGCCCGCACGCTCGAAGCGCACAACTTGACCAAGCACCGGCTCAACGCCTGCGGCTATTCGCTCGGCGCCCGCTTCACCCCGTCATGGATGGACATGCCGATGTTCTATCAGGGCAATCCGGAACCCATCGCGCCAAACATGACGCTGTTCGCCCACATGATCATCATGGACTCCGAAACCGAGACGGCAATGACGCTCGGCCGCACCTATCTGACGACTGAATCGCAGCCGAAACCGCTGTCCCGCCATGATCTCGACTTGATTGTGCAATGAATCCATAATGGTAAGAATGCAAGGGGCGTCCATCGCCAGGGAGTTTTGAGCAAATGAGGCGATCGCATGTGACGACCGTGTCATTGCTCGCGGCGCTGACGCTGGCCGCCTGCACCAACGCGAAGGACGTTCTCGAACCCTCCGCGATCGCCTCGCAGTCGACACCGGCGGTACCAACGACCGGAACCGGCACGGCTACGCCGACCACGCCTGCAACGACTGCACAGCCTTCCGCAGCAACAGAACCTTCCGCCCCTACGCAGCCCGCAACCACGACCGTACCGCCCGCAAAGAGCGCCGCCGTCATCGCGCGAACTCGCCTGCAGGTAGCGCCGATTGTCGGCGCCTCGGTGGAAGCCGCCACACCGCTGACCGCGGAGCTTCAGACGCGAGCCAAGCAGCGCGGCATCACCTTGGCAGGCAGCGCCGGCCAGACCCCTACGCACGTGCTGAAGGGCTATTTCTCGACGATGTCGGAAGGCAAGGAGACCACCGTCATCTATGTCTGGGACATCTATGACCCGGCAGGCAACCGGCTGCATCGCATCAATGGCCAGCAGAAGGCGCCCTCGGTCAATGATGGCGAAGGCTGGGCTGCGGTCGCGCCGGAGACCATGCAGGCGATCGCCGACCAGACGATCGACCAGTTTGCCACATGGCTTGGCGGCCAAGCGGGGTGACTGGCGGGCTGACATGTTGCCGGCTTCCCTCGTCGTAGACGTTTATTGAGATTAGCCGGCGGATTCCGATCACGACGCTTGCAATACCGGCACGGGCCGCTAAAAGCCCCGACTAAGGGGCTCAAGAGAGTCTGCCAGAGTCTCCATCCTTCACCAGGAACGGTGCATGAAGCTTTTCGCGGGCAATTCCAACAGGGTGCTGGCCGAAGCGGTCGCCCGCTATCTCAACATCCCGCTGGGCAAAGCCAGCGTCAGGCGCTTCGCCGATCAGGAAATCTTCGTCGAGATCCAGGAGAATGTGCGCGGCGAGGATGTATTCATCCTACAGTCCACCTCGTTCCCGACCAACGATCACCTGATGGAACTGCTCATCATGATCGATGCCTTCATGCGCTCGTCGGCCAAGCGCATCACGGCGGTGATTCCCTATTTCGGCTATGCCAGGCAAGACCGCCGCGCCTCGGGCCGCACGCCGATCTCGGCCAAGCTGGTCGCCAACATGATCACGCGGGCGGGCGTCGATCGCGTCTTGACGCTGGATCTCCATGCCGGCCAGATCCAGGGCTTTTTCGACATCCCGACCGACAATCTCTTCTCGGTGCCGGTCATGGCCCGGGACGTGAAGGCGAAATACAAGCAGCTTGCCAATGTCATGGTCGTATCGCCGGATGTTGGTGGCGTGGTCCGCGCCCGCGCGCTGGCCAAGCGCATCGATGCCCAGCTCGCCATCGTCGACAAGCGTCGCGAGCGCCCCGGTGAATCGGAAGTCATGAACGTCATCGGCGACGTGCGCGGCAAGGATTGCCTGCTGATCGACGATATCATCGATTCGGGCGGCACCTTGTGCAATGCGGCCGATGCACTGCTTGCCGCCGGCGCTACCAGCGTCACTGCCTATACCACCCATGGCGTTTTGTCGGGCGGCGCCATCGCCCGCATCGGCGCCTCGAAGCTGCAGGAACTGGTCATTACTGATTCCATCCAACCGACCCAGGCGGTGCTTGACGCCAGCAACATCCGCGTCATCTCCATCGCCGACCTGATGGGTGAGGCGATCTCGCGCACGGCGACCGAGGAATCGGTATCGAGCCTGTTCGACTGAAACTCCGCCAGCGCTACAGTGCCGCGCGTCCAGCGGACGCTGTAGCACTTTGATTTTGCGCAACCGAAGGTTCGGGGTCATGCGCTACCCGTTCGACGCCCTGATGTTGTCCCTTGACCCGCGCATATAGCCGCGCGGCGATGCCCCCAGCATACGCTTGAACATGGTGATGAAGGCCGGCACGCTGTCATAGCCGAGATCGAGCGCCACCCTCGTGATCGGCTCGCCGTCGGCCAGCCTCGGCAAGGCCGCGAACAGGCAGGCCTGCTGGCGCCATGTCGACAGGGACAATCCGGTCTGGCGATGAAAGGCGCGGGTGAAGGAACGGCGGCTCATGCCGACGATATCGGCCCATTCGTCGATTGTCGCGTGCGGCGAGGGGTGCTGCGACGAAGCGCCGGCACAGTGCCGCAAGCTTTGGATCCATGGGAAAAGGCAGGCCGAGCGGCCGTTCCGGCAGGTTCGGGATTTCATGCAACAGGAGGGCTCATGATCAGCCCGCCGCGCCCCTCCAGCTCGGCGCCCTGCGGCAGCTTTTCCGATTCCACGATCAGGCTGTGCATCAGATCGGTGATGCCGACGACGCGCAGCCCATGCGGCAGCCCCGCAATGGCGTCCGGCATCACATAGACCGAGCGCATGCTGACGTCGCCAAGCATCTCGACGGAATGCTCGGTGCCGGCGGGAATCCACATGGCATGATCGGGAGGCACCATCCAGCGACCATGCCGCGTCGTCACCAGCACGACGCCGACAAGCGCATGCAGCAATTGACTGCGACTGTGACGGTGCTGCGGCACGTGGTAGCCGTCGGGATATTCGGTCGGCAGGGCCACCGCCGGCCCGACGGCCTGCTCCAGCCACTGCCAGCGGCGCTCATGCAACTGCCCAAGGTCGGTAAACTGGCCGAGATCGGTGTCGCCCGCTTTGAAGATTTCGTTGTCATGCGGCATTGGGTATTGGCCCACTCGCGAAACTATTGGACCAAACCACGAAAGAAGTCACCCGGCAAGTGGCCTATATAAAGCAAACGGGTTATGAGGCCGCCTGCTGCAGCGCCCGCCAAAAGACCACGGAGCATGCCTTGACCGACACGACAGCCACCACCGTCGCTACGCCTGCGACGGCCAGCCACACTTCGGCGCAGGCGACGGCCTTCACCGTCATCCTTGCGGTGAGCTTCTGTCATTGTGTCAACGACATCATGCAGTCGCTGCTGTCGGCGATCTATCCGCTGCTGAAGGACAATTACGGTCTCGATTTCTGGCAGATCGGCCTTTTGACCTTCACCTTCCAGGTGACGGCCTCATTGCTGCAGCCGCTGATCGGCATGGTCACCGACAAGCGGCCAATGCCCTATTCGCTGCCCTACGGCATGGCGTCCTCGCTGATCGGCCTGATCGTGCTGGCCTATGCCGGACACTATTGGCTGCTGCTGATCGGTGCGTCGCTGATCGGCATCGGCTCGGCGATCTTCCACCCGGAATCCTCGCGCATCGCCCGCTTCGCCTCGGGCGGCAGGTTCGGCCTGGCGCAATCGCTGTTCCAGGTCGGCGGCAATTTCGGCCAGGCCATAGGGCCCCTGCTGGCTGCCTTCATCGTTGTACCCTTCGGCCAGACCAGCATAGCCTGGTTTGCCGCCGGATCGCTGATCGGCATCGTCGTGCTGTGGCGGGTCGGCGGCTGGTACAGCCGCCTGCGCGCCTCGCTCGCCAACAGCAAGGCGCCAGGTTTTGTCTCGCCCTTCCCGCGCCGCAAGGTGATGGGCGCGCTGGCGGTGCTGACCTTGCTGGTGCTGACCAAGAACGCCTACATCGCCAGCCTCGCCAGCTACTACACCTTCTACGCCATCGATAAATTCGGCGTTTCGGTGCAGATGTCGCAGGTCATGCTGTTCCTGTTCCTCGGCGCCTCGGCGCTGGGCATCCTGCTCGGCGGCCCGTTCGGCGACCGCTACGGGCAGAAGCCGATGATCTGGTTCTCGATCGTTGGTGTGCTGCCTTTTACGCTGGCTCTGCCCTACGCCAATTTCGAATGGACGATGATCCTGACCGTGCTGATCGGCCTGATCCTGTCCTCGGCCTTCTCGAACGTCGTCGTCTTCGCTCAGGAACTGGTGCCCGGCCGCGTTGGCATGATCGCCGGCATCTTCTTCGGCTTCGCTTTTGGCATGGGCGGCATCGCCGCCGCCGTGCTCGGCGTCGTCGCCGACATGAAAGGCATCGACTTCGTTTTTCAGGTCTGCTCGTATTTGCCGCTGCTCGGGCTGCTGACGGTTTTCTTGCCGAATATGAAGCACGCGAGGAAGCTCGAGGAAGAGCCCACGATCGGGTGAAGCTTGAGTTGGACCTCGGCCCGCCCCGTAGAGGGTCGGGAGCTCTCTCTTCCTGCCACCTCATGCGTGGACCGGGCACAGATCGATTTTTGCCCTCACGCGCTGCAAAGCTTTCTAAATGCACTGATTGCGGCAACCACTCTTGAATGGACATCCCTGTCTGAAGGAACCGGCAGAGCGTGAATGACCCGCCGGATCTGCAGATCACCGCTCAGCAGGTTCAAGAACCAATCGGCCGCTATGCGCGCAGATGGCCGCAACCAGCGCACCGCTCTCCAAGCCGCGCTGGATCGACCCCGACCTCGGCTTCTGTCAGCCGCTATCGTAGTTCATGCCGTCGACATCAAGGCTTGAGGTCAGCCACTCGGGAAAGCCGCCTTCGAACCGGCGTGAGGCCCGGCCTCGCGCCCTCAGGATTGCCAGCGCGTCGGCAGAGAGAACGCACTGGACACCCCGGCAATAGGCGACGATGACCTTCTCTCGTGGAAGTTCCGCAAGTCGTTCTTCCAGCTCATCCACGGGAATGTTGATCGCACCCGGCAAATGCCCCGCCGCGTATTCCTCCTGCGGCCGGACGTCGAGCAGCACGATTTCGTCGTTCCGCATGCGGCGCACGAGTTCCTCGCGCGAGATGTTCTCCAGCCTGTCCGGCCGGCTCATAGTGTCGTTGATGAGCTCACGGATTTGCTCGCGCCTATGGTTCGCAAGGCTCCGCAGGGCCGCGAGCACGTTTTCGATCGGGCCATCGGCCAAACGATAGAGCACGCGTTTCCCGTCTCGCCGGGTCTGCACCAGGCCGGCCCGCTTGAGGTGTTGAAGATGCTGCGACGTGTTGGCTAACGCGATCCCGGAAAGTTGCGTCAGCTGCTCCACGGCCAGTTCGCCGTCGGCAATGTGGCGAAGAAGAACCAGCCGGTGTGCATGCCCCAGCGTGCGGGCGATATCCGCTATTTCGTCAAAGATCGGATGATGGACATCTGCGTTTTTCATATCGCATCGCCTACCATGAACTCATCAATCAATCAATACATTGAATGACGGATTTCAATCAGCTAGTGTCTGCGGCCGAGCGAAGCATGGACAGGACAGAAGCATAGAATGAACGAGCAGGTGGAATTCGTTGTCCGCGCAGCCGCGATCGGAGCGGGCGCGACGGCGGTGATGGATCTTTGGGGATTGTTTCTGAAGCGAGCGTTGGCGATCCCATCGCTTGATTATGCCTGGGTCGGCCGCTGGATCGGGCACTTCCCGCAAGGACGTTTCGCGCATGCGAATATCGCGCAGGCTCCCCGAATTCGGGGTGAAACGCCCGTTGGATGGGTCGCGCATTACGCGATCGGCATCGTCTTTGCTGCATTGCTGATGGGAGTATGGGGCCTCAACTGGGCTCGACATCCGACATTGCTACCCGCCCTTCTTGTCGGCATATCCACTGTTGTCGCC
The DNA here is from genome assembly GCF_040318085.1 of Mesorhizobium sp. M1322. NCBI lineage: Bacteria > Pseudomonadati > Pseudomonadota > Alphaproteobacteria > Hyphomicrobiales > Phyllobacteriaceae > Mesorhizobium > Mesorhizobium sp. M1322. The sequence continues at coordinate 31,545 of NZ_JAMYLP010000020.1, read as the reverse complement.
CCATTCTTCATAATGCAGCCAGCTTTTGGAGCCGGAGTTGCAGCCTCGAAAACGCCCAATCCGCACACTGCGCGTCTGCGCGGCCTCATGACTCATCTGTCCTTCGGGGTCGGGCTGCATGTCGCTGCGTTGCTTTCCGCACTCCTGTTTCCGGTCTGACACTGATCGGTTGCGGTCGGCATTCAAGACACGACCCAAATGTCTGACAAAGGGGTAGTTCAAAGCGAGACACTGTCCACCCGCCTTTGGCTTGCACCCCGCCCCACCTTCCGCTATAGAGCCGCCACCCGCGTAGACACCCTTGGAGGCAACGCGGCGGAAGGCTGTCCGGCCTGCGTGATCCCAAAATAGATTTTGGACCAGATCATGTAAGGCCATGACGGCTTTCGACGTTTACGGCCCAGGCATCTCGCCGGCCGCGAACGCTCCAGAACAACGCGAAAGGAAATGCCATGAGCCAAGATTCTTACGAGCTCAAGGCCGAAGCGCGCGAACAGGTCGGTAAGGGGTCCGCCCGTGCAGTTCGCCGCAACGGTAAAGTGCCTGCAGTAATTTACGGCGACAAGCAGCCTCCCCTGGCAATTGCGCTGACCTACAAGGACATCTACTACAAGATCCATGGCGGCGGGTTCCTGACCACGATCGCCACGATCGATGTCGACGGCAAGAAGATCCAGGTCCTGCCCAAGGACTACCAGCTCGACCCGGTCAAGGATTTCCCGGTCCATGTCGACTTCCTGCGCATCGGCAAGGACACCGAAGTCAATGTCGACGTGCCGGTCCACTTCATCAACGAGGACAAGTCGCCCGGCATCAAGCGTGGCGGCGTGCTCAACATCGTGCGTCACGAAGTCGAGTTCCACTGCCCGGCCAATGCGATCCCGGAATTCATCACCGTCGATCTCACCGGCACCGATATCGGCGATTCGATCCACATCTCGGCGGTCAAGCTGCCGGCCGGCGTCAAGCCGGTGATCTCCGACCGCGACTTCACCGTCGCGACCATTGCCGGCTCCTCGGCGATGAAGCCGGAGGCGGAAGAGACGGTCGAAGCGGCTGAACCCGAAGCGGCGGCTCCTGCCGACGAAGAGAAGTAATCCCTTTTCGCCTAGTGTGACGAATCCGAAATTCGCATCACCTTGGAGCAGCGCACTGGGCGAATTTCGGATTCTAAGGCCACATTAGCAACCATGAGTTCTAGTGTGGTTTTTGGATTTGAAGTTCCTGAACGCTGATACCGTCAAAGCAACAGGAACTTCAAATCCACCACACTAGAGGTGACGATGCTGCTGTTTGCAGGCCTCGGCAATCCGGGCGCGAAGTACGCCAACAACCGGCACAACGTCGGCTTCATGGCGGCGGACGCAATCGCCCGCCGCCATTCCTTTTCGCCCTGGTCGAAAAAGTTCCAGGGCCTGATCGCGGAAGGCACGCTTGCCGGCGAAAAGACCATCCTGATCAAGCCGCAGACCTTCATGAACAATTCAGGCCAGTCGATCGGCGAAGCGCTGCGCTTTTACAAGCTCGGCCCCTCGGCGCTGACGGTCTTCTATGACGAGCTCGACCTTGCCGCCGGCAAGGTGCGGGTCAAGGTCGGTGGCGGTTCCGGCGGCCACAACGGTATCCGCTCGCTCGACCAGCATGTCGGCAAGGATTTCCGCCGCGTGCGCATTGGCGTCGGCCACCCCGGCATCAAGGAAATGGTACATGGTCATGTGCTTGGCGATTTCGCCAAAAGCGACCGCGAGTGGCTGGACGCGCTGCTCGACACCATCGCCGACGATGCTGGACTGCTTGCCAAGGGCGACGACAATTCCTTCATGAATCGCGTGACGCTGGCCTTGCGCGACAAGCTCACGCCGACAGGCGACGACGACCGCCCGCCACCCAAGGCGCCAAAAGCACAAAGTCACGTCCGTCAGGCGCGGCCGCAGCAGCCGGCGGTCAAGCTGCCCGAAACCGGCCCGATGGCCGCCATGCTAAAGAAGCTGTTTGGCGGCAAGGAGTGAGCTTCCGCGTGAACGGAGCCGGAGGGCTTGACGTTCGTCACCCCTTTCGCCCATAGCCCTCATCAAATTTCGATTTCCCGATAGGACCGGATAAAAATGGGTTTCAAATGCGGCATCGTTGGCTTGCCCAACGTCGGCAAGTCGACGCTATTCAACGCGCTGACCAGGACGGCGGCGGCGCAGGCCGCCAACTACCCGTTCTGCACCATCGAACCGAATACCGGCGAGGTGGCGGTGCCCGACCCCCGCCTGCAGAAGATCGCGGCAATCGGCAAGTCGAAGGAGATCATCCCGACCCGCATCTCCTTCGTCGACATCGCCGGCCTGGTGCGCGGCGCCTCGAAGGGCGAAGGACTGGGCAACCAGTTCCTGGCCAACATCCGCGAGGTCGACGCCATCGTCCATGTGCTGCGTTGCTTCGAGGATGACGACATCACCCATGTCGAAGGCCGCATCGATCCCGTCGCCGACGCCGAGACCGTCGAGACCGAGCTGATGCTCGCCGATCTCGACAGCCTCGAGCGCCGCATCGTGCAGTTCCGCAAGCGCGCCTCCGGCAAGGACAAGGAGGCGCTGACCGTGCTGCCGATGATGGAAGCCGCTCTCGAACTCCTGCAGGCCGGCAAGCCAGCCCGCATCCTGCTCAAAGATATCTCTGCGGAGGATCTGCGCATCCTGCAGGGGCTTAACCTGCTGACGTCACACCCTGTGCTCTATGTCTGCAATGTCGCCGAGGCCGATGCTGCCACCGGCAACGCGCACACCAAAGCGGTCGAACAGATGGCTGCCGCGCAAGGCGCCCGCACCGTGGTGATTTCCGCGGCGATCGAAGCCGAGGTCGCGCAGCTCAGCGACGAAGAGGAAATGGAATTCCTGGCGACGCTGGGCCTCGATGAGCCTGGCCTGAACAAGGTGATCCGCGCCGGCTACGAGCTGCTGCAGCTCATCACCTATTTCACCGTCGGGCCGAAGGAGACACGCGCCTGGACCGTGCACAAGGGCGCCAAGGCGCCGCAGGCGGCAGGCGTCATCCACACCGATTTCGAACGCGGCTTCATCCGCGCCCAGACCATCGCCTACAACGATTTCGTCACGCTGGGCGGCGAAGTGGCGGCCAAGGAAGCCGGCAAGGCGCGCGACGAAGGCAAGGAGTATGTCGTCCAGGACGGCGACATCATGCTGTTCAAGTTCAACACCTGACCGGACCGACGGCGCGTCGGAAGCCCTCATGCCGCCGGCGCGATCACAGCCTCGTGCACGCCGCACAGGCCGTTTCCGCGCGGCTTGACTGCCCGCAATGCCCGGTCTAAGGGGCGTCTGCACCGGCCCGTGCTTTCGTCGAAAGCGCCTGTCCCGTGCAATCCGAAACGACGCGCCCGCTCGAACCCATCCTTTTGGCCTCAGCAAGGGAGACCCGGTGATGATCAAGGCATTCGTCGTGGACAATGATCGCCTGCGCCTTGCCGACGATCTCTTGCAAAACAGCGACAAAATCGTCTGGGCCGATCTTCTGAACCCGACAAAGGAAGAGGAAGCGGCCATCGAGGCCTGGCTCGGCGTTGCCATTCCGACGCGCGAGGAGATGGAGGAGATCGAGATTTCCAGCCGCCTTTACGTCGAAGACGGCGCCTATTTCATGATCGCCATTCTGCCGGCCCAGACCGAGGCCGACGATCCCCTGATGTCGCCGGTCACCTTCGTGCTGGCCGGCAACAGGCTGATCACCGTGCGCTATCACGAACCCAAGGCGTTCAAGACGTTTCCGCTGCGCGCCGAGAAGGTGGCGACCGGCTGCACCAGCGGCGACACCATCCTGATCGGCCTGCTGGAGGCAATCGTCGACCGCCTCGCCGACATTCTGGAGCGCGCCGGCCGCGACATCGAGACGATCTCGCGAGACATCTTCCAGGCAAGCTCGACCAAGGCTTCCAAACGCAACCGCGATTTTCAGGAATTGCTGAAGGCCATCGGCCGCAAGGAGGACATTGCCTCCTCGATCCGCGACAGCCTGATCTCGCTGCAGCGGCTCGCCGGCTTCCTCACCCACGCCTCAACCCAGACCAAGATGAGCAAGGACATCCGCGCGCGCATCAAGACCTTATCGCGCGACGTGCTGTCGCTCGCCGACCACGCCACCTTCCTGTCGCAGAAGATCAACTTCCTGCTCGACGCGACGCTGGGCATGATCTCGATCGAGCAGAACGCCATCATCAAGATCTTCTCCGTCGCCGCGGTCATCTTCCTGCCGCCGACGCTGGTCGCGTCGATCTACGGCATGAATTTCAATGTCATGCCCGAGCTGAACTGGCATTTCGGTTACCCCTTCGCCATCGGCTTGATGATCCTATCGGCGATCCTGCCCTTCTGGTATTTCCGCCGCCGCGGCTGGTTGTAGGGCCTTCGGAGCTTCTATTCCGTTGGGTGTGATGGCCTGGCGCATCAGAAATTACTTGACCAAATTGCGCCCCGCCTGCATCCGGGAACCCCGATCCGTGGCGATCGTACAACCTTGAACCGGATTCCAGACCATGACCGGAAAGAGTTCCAGACCATGACCGGAAAGACTTGGGCCTATGAGGATTTCGTCGAGGGCGCTTCGCTCGACCTCGGCACGAAGCTGGTGAGTGCGGCCGAGATCATCGAATTCGCGCAAGAGTTCGATGCGCAGCCGATGCATCTCGACGAGACGGCGGGCAAGGCCAGCATCCTTGGCGGGCTGGCGGCCTCCGGCTGGCACACCTGCGCGATGTTCATGCGCATGCTGTGCGATGCCTTCTTGCTGGACTCGACCTCGCAAGGCGCCCCCGGCGTCGACCAGGTCCGGTGGAAGAAGCCGGTGCTGGCCGGCGACATCTTGAGCGGCAACACCACCGTCCTTGCCAAGCGCCTGTCCAGGTCCAAGCCCCAGCTCGGCCTCGTCACTATGCGCAGCGAGCTTTTCAACCAGCGTGGCGAAGGCGTGTTCGAACTTGAGAACACCGTCATGTTCCTCGCCCGTGATGCCGCGCAGGGCCCCTCATGACTTTGGACGAGTTCTTCTGCATCGGCGTCACCGTCACCCTTGGGTCGCATACATTCGAGCCCGAGGCGATCAAGGCGTTCGCCACGAAATACGATCCGCAGATATTCCATCTCGACGAACAGGCGGCGACGAAAAGCGTGTTCGGCGGCCTGTGCGCCTCGGGCTGGCACACCGCTGCAACCTGGATGAAACTGAACCTAGAGACCGGCGTGGAGGCCGAGGGCGCCCGCTGGGCCGGCGCTGGGCCGGCGCCCGAATTCGGCCCCTCGCCCGGCTTCAAGAACCTCAAATGGCTGAAGCCTGTCTATGCCGGAGAAACCGTGACCTTCACCCGCACCGCGCTTGCCCACCGCCCCATCATGTCACGGCCGGGCTGGCGGCTGCTGACGCTGCGCTCGGAAGCCTTCGATTCGACCGGCGACAAGGTCATCGAGTTCGAAAGCGCTGTGCTGGTGAAGATGGGGTGAACAGAGTTCTTTCCTTCTCCCCTTGTGGGAGAAGGTGGATCGGCGCAAAGCGCCGAGACGGATGAGGGGTGTTGGAAGAAACGATGCGTCTAAAAATCAAATTATTTGAAGCACTTACGCCTTCAGCGCTGCGATCGGTCGAACACCCCTCATCCGACCTCGCTTCGCGAGGCCACCTTCTCCCACAACAAGGGGAAGAAGGAAAAAGCGTATCAATGCCCTTCAAACCCGATCAGCGTCCTGACCGGCACGCCGAGCGCTTCGAGTTTTTCGCGGCCGCCGAGGTCCGGCAGGTCGATGACGAAGCAGGCGGCGAGAATGTCGGCGCCGATCTGGCGCAACAGCTGGACCGCCGCCGCCGCCGTGCCGCCGGTGGCGATCAGGTCGTCGACGAGGATCACCTTTTCACCCGGAGACACGCCGTCCCTGTGCATCTCCATCTCGTCCAGCCCGTATTCGAGGCTGTAGGCGACGCGCACCGTCTCGTAAGGCAGCTTGCCCTTCTTGCGGATCGGCACGAAGCCGGCCGAGAGCTGATGGGCGACGGCGCCGCCAAGGATGAAGCCGCGCGCCTCGATGCCGGCGATCTTGTCGATCTTCTGGCCGGCATAGGGATGCACCAGCTCGTCGATGGCGCGGCGGAAGGCGCGCGCATTGCTTAGCAGGGTGGTGATGTCGCGAAACAGGATACCCGGCTTGGGATAGTCCGGAATGGTGCGGATCGCGGCAAGCAGCGTGTCTTCGAGCGAAGGTTTCATGGGGCGGCTCTCCGGGCATTCGTCCGATTCGACTTGAAGACGTGAAAAGGAACTCCGGCCGATCGTAACCCGGCGCGGCCGGCGACGGCTATCGCGATATAGCGCCTGCAAGAAAATTGTCCGGCAAAGGATTGGGCCGGCGGTCTTCGGAGGCAGTGTTCGGAAATGCAAAAGGGCGCCTTTCGACGCCCTTTCGATCTGATGGCTTTGCGTAGCTCAGTGCGCCACGCCGGCCCACACCTTGCGCTTGGTCAGATAGACCAGCGCGCCGAACAGCAACAGGAAGACCAGCACGCGAAAGCCGGTTTTCTTGCGGGCTTCCAGATGCGGCTCGGCCGCCCACATCAGGAACGCCGACACGTCGCGGGAATACTGGTCGACCGTCTGCGGCGCCCCGTCGTCATAGGTCACCTGATCGTCGGAAAGCGGGTTGGGCATCTTCAGCGACACGCCGGCTATGAAGTAGGGATTGTAGTGCGTGCCTTCCGGTATCTCCATACCCGCCGGCGGCTGCTCGTCATAGCCGGTCAGCAGCGAGTGAATATAGTCGGGACCGCCCTGGGCGTATTGCGTGAAGATGTCGAAGACGAAACGCGGAAAACCGCGCGTGACGCCGCGCGCCTTGGCCAGCAGCGACATGTCGGGCGGGGCAGCCCCGCCATTGGCGGCCGCTGCCGCCTGATCGTTGGGGAACGGCGCCGGGAAATAGTCTGACGGTATGCCGGGACGATCGAACATGTCGCCGGCATCGTTGGGACCATCATTGATCGTGTACTCGGCGGCCAGCGCCTTGACCTGCGCTTCCGAATAGCCAAGGTCTTCCAGCGTGCGGAACGCCACCAACTTCATCGAATGGCAGGCCGCGCAGACTTCCTTGTAGACCTTCAGCCCGCGCTGCAACTGCGCCTTGTCGTAGGTGCCGAACGGCCCGGCGAAGGTCCAGTCCATCTCCTTCGGCTCGTGTATCGGGAAATGCGTCGGCGCGGCCTCGTTGTGCGCCTCCTCCTGGGCGGTCGCCCCAGTGGTCGCGGCCGCTGTGCCTGCCAACACAAGGCCGAGCAGCGCCAGCGAGGTGAGAATCGTCTTCATACCAAATCCCCTTGAGATTCTCTGCCGCGCCGTCGTCTCGAGCATGATCTTTCCGAAAACCGGTCTCCACTTTTCGGCAACATGCTCAGCTCTTGGTTTCCGGTGCGGCTGTCGCGCGAGCCGGATGCCCGCCACCGCCATGCTTGTTCTTCTCGAGCACCGCCTCGGTGATCGAATTCGGCAACCGCCGCGGAGTCTCGATCAGGCCAAGCACCGGCAGCGCGACCAGGAAGAAGGCGAAATAGAACAATGTCGCCATCTGCGCCATGAACACGTAGCTGCCTTCGGCCGGTTGCGAACCCAGCCAGCCAAGCAGGACGGCATCGATCACGAACAGCCAGAAGAACAGCTTGTACCAGGGCCGGTAGACGGCCGAGCGCACCTTCGAGGTGTCGAGCCACGGCACCAGGAACAGCATGGCGATGGAGCCGAACATCGCCAGCACGCCACCGAGCTTGGAGTTGATCGGCCCGATATTGAAGGTGATGGCGCGCAAGATCGCGTAGAACGGCAGGAAGTACCATTCCGGCACGATATGGGCAGGCGTCTTCAATGGGTCGGCGACTACATAGTTGTCCGGGTGACCGAGAAAGTTCGGCAGGTAGAAAACGAAATAGGCGAAGATGAACAGGAACACGAGCATCCCGAACGCGTCCTTGATGGTCGCGTAAGGGGTGAAGGCGACGGTATCGGTTTTCGACTTGACCTCGATGCCGGTCGGGTTCGACTGGCCGACCACATGCAGCGCCCATATATGCAGCACGACGACGCCGGCGATCATGAACGGCAGCAGATAGTGCAGTGAAAAGAAGCGGTTCAGCGTCGGGTTGTCGACAGCGTAGCCGCCGAGCAAAAGCTGCTGGATCCAGTCGCCGACCAGCGGGATGGCGCTGAAGAAACCGGTGATGACGGTGGCGCCCCAGAAGCTCATCTGTCCCCAGGGCAGCACATAGCCCATGAAACCTGTCGCCATCATCAGAAGGTAGATGATACAGCCGAGGATCCACAGAAGCTCGCGCGGCGCCTTGTAGGAACCGTAATAGAGGCCGCGGAAGATGTGGATGTAGACAGCGACGAAGAAGAACGACGCGCCGTTCGAATGCATGTAGCGCAACAGCCAGCCCGAATTTACGTCGCGCATGATCTTTTCGACCGAATCGAAGGCGAGAGTGCTGTCCGCCGCATAGTGCATAGCCAGCACGATGCCGGTCAGCATCTGCGCCGTCAGCATGAGCGCCAGGATGCCGCCGAAGGTCCACGCATAGTTGAGGTTGCGCGGCACCGGATAGGCGACGAAGCTGTCATAGACCAGCCGCGGCAGCGGCATGCGGGCGTCGAACCAGCGTCCGATACCGGTCTTGGGCGTATAGGTCGAGTGTCCCTCGCTCATCGAAATATCCCTTAGCCTTAGCCGATACGGATCTTGGTGTCGGAAATGAACTGGAACACCGGCACCGACATGTTCTCCGGCGCCGGCCCGCCGCGGACGCGGCCGGAGGTGTCGTATACCGAGCCGTGGCACGGGCAGAACCAGCCGCCGAACTCGCCTTCCTGGCCGAGCGGGATGCAGCCGAGATGGGTGCAGACCTGGACCATCACTATCCAGGCTTCCTTGCCCGGCATGGTGCGGTTGGCGTCCGTTGCCGGGGCATCGGCCGGCAAATTGGCGTTGCGGGCGAGCGGATCCTTGAGCTGGGCCAGATCGACCGCCTCGCCGTCCTTCATCTCTTGTTCGGTGCGGTTGCGCACCACCACCGGCTTGCCGCGCCATTTCACGACAAGCGACATCCCCGGCGTCAGCGAGGAGACGTCGACCTCGACCGAGGCGAGCGCCAGCGTCGAGGCATCCGGGCGCATCTGGTCGATGAACGGCCAAGCGACGGCACCCGCGCCGACCACCGCGGCCATGCCCGTGGCGACGTAGAGAAAATCACGACGGTTGGGATCCTGGATGTCGGTTGCGCTCACGGGTGCCTGATCCTTTCGCCTCTTCCGTGCCAGTGGGCCGAGGCTTGTTCCCCGCTCTTTCACGCCAACCCGACAGCGCATGGCGAACAGGCTAGCGAATTCCTCCGGCAATTGGCCTTCGGTTTATGCGTGAAGCCCGTTTTTGTCCAGACGGGTGAAGGCACAAGGGCAGATTGTCGCGGGGACGCAATTCGGCGTCGGGCGGCATGGCGACGAAGACGGCGAAACCACATGAAAACAATGGCAAAACCGGCGCCGGTGTTTGCCTCGACAGAAGCCCCAGCCTCGGTCTATCCTCGGCTCATGGCGCACGTCATCGATCGCGACAAATGGGCCAGGACGCCCGACCGTTGCCTCGACCATTGGCAGGGCGAACTGCAGTGCGGCGCCTACGGCTCCAAAAGCTGCCTGATCTTCAACTATCTGCCGGAGATCGGCGGCGGCCCGCGGCTGCACACGCATCCCTATTGTGAGATCTTCATCATCCGCGCCGGAACCGGGCTGTTCACCGTCGGCGACCGGCAGATCGAGGCGTCGGCTGGCCAGATCCTGATCGTGCCGCCGAACACGCCGCACAAATTCACCAATCTCGGCCCAGGCCCGCTGGAGACCACCGACATCCACGAAAACGGCAGCTTCGTCACCGAGTGGCTGGAGTAGATCATGATCCCGAACCGAAGGTCCGCGTTAGCAAAAATCGGAAACCGGTTTTCGGAAAAAGACCATGGCCAAAAAAGTAGTGGTGAAAATCTGACGCTTGGTGCCCGAGGTTAGACAACGGCGTCTTGACGCCAGGTGATCCACCGGCGCGGTTGACGCGCAGCAAAGGCTTTCGCTGATCGGAGGGACCGGTCCGATCTCACGACCTTAGTTCCATCCTTCGGTCCAAGCGCGAACACAGAACCTTTGCAACATTATGGTTCTGATGCGTAGTCGCAGTAATGGAAGGTAGCGAGATAGCCGGGGAGTACGCGCATGAACTCCTGTTGATGGGTCCAAGCTCTGCACTCGGCCATGGAGGTCATGGGTTTTACGAGGGGGAGCCTGATTAGCTCCCCCTGGTTGGTCAGAAGGATTGTGACAGCGATGGCGGTGAACATGGCCCAGTCATCCATCGGCTTAAGGCTGGCGACGTAATAACCGCCGGGGTTAGGACGTGCGTCGTCTGAGGCAACCTCGTTGACATGGTCAGGGCCGCTGAGTTTCGCGATGCGGGAATCCGCTTTTGCGGCCGTTTGCGCCGCCAAGAGAAGAGCGAGAGCGATGATGAGCTTGGCGCTTTTCATGTTATCCTCCTTTCCAATCCGGTGTTGTTGGGATCAGTTGGAAGCGACGACCGAATTGGCTGCGCCAGGAAGCGCGCCAGGAAGGTGAAATGTCCCGAAAGACTCCTGAAATTGACCCGAAATCTGCTGAAACGATCAGGTTTCGCGGTTTTGTCTTCATGACAAAATGCGAACAGCTTCAGACGGTCGAAGGCAAAGCGGTCAATCTTCGCAGTCAGTCCGCCGAGGTGCTCTCAGTGCTCGCGGCGCGACCGGGCGAGATCGTGTCCAAGGATGTGCTGATGCAGGCGGTTTGGCCCGATACCTTCGTGACCGACGACAGCCTCACTCAATGCATTGCCGATATTCGCCGCGCGGTGGGGGACGACGCGCACGTGATCGTGGAAACCCTCCCCAAGCGAGGTTACCGGCTGAATGCCGCCGATCCATTGGACGCGGCGGACCCAAACGCCGCAGCCGGCACGGAACGTGCCAAGACGCGATCCTCGCGGCGCGGCTTCATACTTGGTGCAATCGTTCTCGTTGCGGCAGCCATCGGCGCATACTGCGGCGCGGAAGTATGGCGAGCCGCTCCGGTTCGTTCGACAGACATGTCGAGGATCGCGGTGCTTCCCTTCGAGGACTTCAGTACCGGCGCGGACAAGGGATATCTCAGCGATGCCGTCGCCGAGGGGATCATCACCGAGCTGGCCCGGAGCAAGACTTATGCCGTCATCGCCCGGAACTCGAGCTTCAGGTATCGAGATCAGCCGAGTGATGTCAGACAGATCGGAGAAGAACTCGGCGTCGACTACCTGCTCGAAGGCAGCCAGCAGAAGATCGGAGACCGGCTGAAAGTGACCGCCCAGTTGCTGAACGCGCATGACGGGTCGCATGTCTGGGCCAACACCTACAACCAGGAGATTGGCGATCTTTTCGTCGTCCAGGAGGAAATCATCCGCACGCTTGCGGATCGGGTCGGGCGCAGGATCGAGCGCCCGCTGCCGAAGAGCGACGCCGCGCAGGTCAGCGCGCTTCACTATGTCCAGATGGGGTTTGCCGAGACAGAGAAGGATTTCTCTGCCGCGGGGAACGAGCTGCTTCGGCAGTTCAGCCTCAAGGCGATCGAAGCGGATTCGAACTCCCAGTTCGGCTATATCGGGCTGGCCTTTGCCTATCGCAATGACGCGCTATTCTGGCACAAGCAGGAAAATAACCCCGACGAGGCGTTGAAGCGCGGCGCCGAGTATGCCGACAAGGCAATCCTGCTCGCTCCGGACGATGCCAACGCGCATTATGTCCGCGCCAAAATTCATACCGAAGCCGGAGAGATCGAGCAGGCCATTGCGCGGTACGATCAGGCGATCGCCCTGAATCCGAGCGCCTCGAATATCCTCGCCGGCAGTGCGTCCCCGCTGATCTTTGCCGGCCGAATCGACGAAGCTATCGATCGGATCGAGCAGGCCAAGGGCATCGATCCTTTCCACCCTGACTGGTTCCACTGGGACATGGGCTGGGCGCTCTGGGAAAAGAACGATTGCGGGGCTGCGCTGACGGCGATGCGGAAAATGTCCAGAATCCCGAGCGGCGCGCACCGAATGCTTGCGGGGATTCACGCTTGTCTGGGAAACAAGCGGGAGGCACAGGAAGCGCTTGCGGTTTTCCTCAAAGACTCGCCCGGCGACTCCATCAGCAAGCAACGCAAGCAGTGGGGGAAGATGTGGGCCGCTCCCAGCCTCGAGCGCTGGATCGAACACATGCGGATCGCGGGGCTGCCGGAGTGACGGCTGACCGTATGCGACCCGGGAGAACACCGATTGGCCGCTAAACCTGTGAAGTCTTTGGGCGCATGAGCGCTGATTGCCCTCAATGAAGGATCATCTTTCGCAAGCAATATTGGGTGCGGAAAAGTCGGCAATGGGGCCGCCTATGCGCCAAAGTGCGCTCGCACCCGAACTTCTGGAACGGGTCGAAATCGGTATTTCGTCTTCGGTTCCATCAGATTTTCAACACTAATTGTCTACTTCGCACCAAGCTTGGCCAGTACGGCCTTGGGAATGTTGTATTCCCGGATCACCGCGTCGTGCTTGCGTAAACCGCACAATTCGCGCTGGATGAAATAGCCGTGGACCGCCTCCGCCGCGTCCTTGAGCAGCCGGGCACGATGTTCGCCATCGTCGCCATGTTCACGCAATCTCGCCAGCGTCTCATCCACGCGCCGGCCGGCGCGGCCGAGCGCCGCCGCCTTTTCGCCGACGATTTCATGGCCGAGCAGGTCGAGCGCGCTCTCCTGCGTCCCCGACCGTCCGAAATTCGATGGCATTCGCACCGACATGGTCCACTCCGGTTTTTGCTGAAATCTGGCCCTACTCCGCCGGCCGCGTTTCCTCCAGCACGCTCTCCTCGTTGAACAGGAAGCCGCCGGACTGCCGCTTCCACAGCCGCGCATAGAGCCCGTCGAGCGCCACCAGTTCGTCATGCGTGCCTTGCTCGACGATCCGGCCGCCGTCGAGCACCACCAGACGATCGAGTGCCGCGATGGTCGACAGCCGGTGCGCGATGGCGATGACCGTTTTGTTCTCCATCAGCATCGCCAGATTTTCCTGGATGGCCGCTTCGATATCGGAATCAAGCGCCGACGTTGCCTCGTCGAGTATCAGGATCGGCGCGTCCTTGAGGAAGACGCGGGCGATCGCCACGCGCTGGCGCTGGCCGCCAGACAATTTCACGCCGCGTTCGCCGACAAAGGCCTCGTAGCCCTGGCGATCGCGATTGTCGCGCAAGTCGAGGATGAAGTCGTGCGCCTCGGCCTTCTTCGCGGCCGCGATCACCTCCGCGTCGGTCGCTTCCGGCATACCGAGCTTGATGTTGTCGCGAAGCGAGCGGTGGAAAAGCGCAGTATCCTGGCTGACGACGCCGATATTGGCGCGCAGCGAATCCTGCGTCACCTTTGAAACATCCTGGCCGTCGATGGTGATCTTGCCGGCCTCGAGGTCGTAGAGGCGCAGGATCAGATTGGCCAGCGTCGTCTTGCCGGCGCCGGACGGACCGACCAGTCCGACCTTCTCGCCGGGCCGCACGACAAGGTCGATGCCGTTGAGCACGCCGAATCCCTTGCCGTAGTGGAACTCGACCTTTTTCATGTCGATCCGGCCGCCGGTCACGACAAGCTCCCTGGCGTCGGGTGCGTCGATCAGGCCGAGCGGCTGCGAGATCAGCGCCTTGGAGTTTTCCAGCACGCCGAGATTCCGCAGGATGCCGTTGAGCTGCATCATCAGCCGGCCGAGCAGCATGTTGAGCCGCAGCACCAGCGACAGCGTGAAGGCGACGGCGCCGACGGTGATCGAGCCTTCGACCCAGAGATAGACGGCAAAACATGCGATCGCCGTGATCATGATCCCCGACAGTGTCGTCAGCGCCATGCGCACGCCGGTCAGCCGGCGGGTGAACGGCCGCAGCGCGTCGAGATAGATATCGAAGCCGCTCCTGATGTAGCGGTCGTCGCCGTCGGCGGAGAACAGCTTCAGCGTCTGCACGTTCGAATAGGAATCGACGATGCGGCCGGTAATCATCGAACCGGCCTCGGCGGTTGCCTCGGCGTGTTTGCGGATCGCCGGCAGATAGCGCTTGGCGAGCCAGCCGAAGGCGGTGATCCAGATCACCACCAGCACCGCCAGCCGCAAGTCGAGGCCGGCGACCAGCACCAGCGTCGTCACCGTGTAGACGACCATGAACCAGACCACCCCGATGAAGCTTTCCATCAAATCGCCGGTCGCCTGCCCCGCCTGCCAGACCTTGGTTGCGATGCGGCCGGCGAAATCGTTCTGGAAGAAGTCGTAGGACTGCCGCGAGACATGGCGGTGCGCCTGCCAGCGCACCAGATTGTAGAAGCCGGGGGTGATCGTCTGCTCGTCGACCAGCGCCGCCAGGCCGACGACGATGGTGCGGATGACCAGCACTACGGCGGCCATGAAGACAAGTTCGGGACCGGCGGCAGTCCACAGCGCGTCCCAGCTGCGCTCGCCGGGGAGCTGGTCGAGAATGTCGACCAGCCGCCCGACGAAGTAGAACAGCCCAGCTTCGACCAGCGGCGCAATGCCGCCGATGACCAGCATGGCGAAGAAGGCGACCTTCGCCTGGCCGACATAGTGCCAGAGGAACCCGCTGACGCTGACCGGTGGCCGAAGATTCGCAGGCTCCCTGAACGGATAGACCCAGTTCTCGAACCAGCGATAGACGGCAATCATCATTCGGCGGCCATCATTCTGCTGCTTGACCCCGAGCGATGGCATCGTTGGCGGTGGCACCGTCGTCGAGCAGGAAGCCGCCCGACTGGCGCTGCCAAAGCTGCGCATAAAGGCCGCCGCTGGCGACGAGTTCCTCGTGCGAACCTTCCTCGATGACGCGGCCCTTGTCCATGACGACGAGCCGGTCCATCGCCGCGATGGTCGAGAGCCGGTGCGCGATGGCGATGACGGTCTTGCCTTGCATGAGCTTGTAAAGGTTCTCCTGGATCGCCGCCTCGGCCTCCGAATCGAGCGCAGACGTCGCCTCGTCGAGAATGAGGATCGGCGCGTCCTTCAGCATAACACGGGCAATGGCGATGCGTTGCCGCTGGCCACCGGACAATTTGACGCCGCGATCGCCGACATGCGCATCGAAACCGGTGCGGCCACTGGCGTCCGAAAGCTTTGATATGAAATCAAGTGCCTCGGCGCGGCGTGCTGCCTCGACCAGCATCTCGTCGCTGGCGTCCGGCCGGCCATACAGGATGTTCTCGCGCACCGAACGATGCAGCAGCGAGGTGTCCTGCGTGACCATTGCGATCTGGGCGCGCAGCGAATCCTGCGTCACCGCGGCGATGTCCTGGCCGTCGATCAGGATCTTGCCGCTTTCAAGGTCGTAGAAGCGCAAGAGAAGGTTGACCAGCGTTGACTTGCCGGCGCCCGAGCGGCCGATGATGCCGACCTTTTCGCCCGGCTTCACCGTCATCGACAGGCTTTCGATCATGCCTTTCTGCTTGCCGTAGTGGAAGCGGATGTCCTCGAAGCGGATCTCGCCCTTGGTCACGACAATGTCCTTGGCGCCAGGCCTGTCTTCGACGACGCGCGGCAACGAGATCGAGCTGATGCCGTCCTGCACCGTGCCGATATTCTCGAACAGCGTGGACATCTCCCACATGATCCATTGCGACATGCCCCAAAGCCGAAGAACCAGGCCGATGACCAGAGCGACGGCGCCGATCGTCACTACCTGGCCGAGCCACAGCCACAGTGAGATCGCGGTGACCGAAAACAACAGCAGCGAGTTCAGGACGTAGAGCAGGCCGTAGAGCTGTGTCACCAGCCGCATCGACCGGTAGACCGTATCGAGAAAGCCGGCCATGCCTTCCCGGGCGAAGGACGCCTCGCGCCGCGCATGCGAGAACAGCTTGACCGTCTGGATGTTGGAGTAGCTGTCGACGACGCGGCCGGTCATGGTCGAGCGCGCATTGGCCTGCTCCTCGCCGACCTTGCCCAGCCGCGGGATGAAGTAGCGCAAGAGCAGGACATAGCCGGCAAGCCAGACGGCAAGCGGCGCCGCCAGCCGCCAGTCGGCCGAGCCGACGATGAACAGCATGCCGAGGAAATAGACCACGACATAGTTGAGCACGTCGATGAGCTTGATGACGCACTCACGCACGGCGAGTGCGGTCTGCATCAGCTTGGTCGCGATGCGTCCGGCGAACTCGTCCTGATAGAAGGCCATCGACTGCTTGAGCAGGTAGCGATGCACCTGCCAGCGGATACGCATTGGATAGTTGCCCATCAGCGTCTGCTGGTTGAGGAGCGCATGGAAACAGACCGTCGCCGGCAGCGCGAACACCACGATGAAAGCCATGCCGGCGAGCTTCCAGCCCTCGGTCTGCAGGAACGTCTCGCGGTTCTGCGCCGACAGCCAGTCGACGATCCGGCCCATGAAGCCGAACATCCAAACCTCGGCAAGGGCGATAGCCGTCACCAGCATCGCATCGACAGCGATGTAGGGCCAGGCCCCGCGCGTATAGTGCACGCAGAAGGCGATCAGCGTCTTCGGCGGCTCGACCGGCTCCTCGGCAGGGAACGGATCGAGCCTTGTTTCAAACCAGCGGAACATTGTCTCGGTACTCACATGCTCGTTTTCGCTCACGCGGCGCGGGAGCACTTAGCGTCCTGGGAGCGCTTAGCGTCCGGGGTAGCGTCATGGCATCGCGTGGCGGCAAGAACCGGCGTCCCGGAACCACCCGGGCCGCCGGTCCTGCTTCGCGCAATATAGGATGTCGCGGGCTTTTCGCCGACAGGCTCCCTTGACGATCCTGACAGCGCCGTGTCGACGACCCGGAGTTTCGCGCCGGTTTTTGCGCCGGGCCGGATCAGCCTGATGATCCGGCGCACCAGCGACGGCCGGCTGCGATCGGGAACCGCGCGCGAGAAATCGACGTCCGGCAGCATGCCGCGATGCGGGCGCCGACGGGTCTCGGCGTGAGCCGCAGACGAATAGGTTTCGCCGATCAAAAGCGCACATGTCGCCATCCTGCGCTCGTGCAGGCTTCTTGAACCGGGAATTTTGCAGGGATCGAACATCCGTCCGTCCTCCATGTGAAAATACGGAAAAAGTCCGGCCTGTTCGCAGGCGAATGGCCGGCGAATGGCAGGCATTGAACAGAGGCGTGTTCAGGCGGGGCGTTCAGCCCCTTCGACAGCTTGAAAAACATCGCAGGATTCCTTCGAAGGCCGAAAAAGGTTTCGGCGAAGAATCGGTGCGATCGAAGTCTAAAAAGTCAGGAGAATCGTCGTACCGAAACCGCCGGCAGGCTGGTAAGCCCACAAGAGGGGCGCTGGATGTACATGATCATCATGAATTACCCCTCCATCGGTTCGGGTTGACAATGCCCGGCGTATAACCGACTTCGCAGAAAATGACCACCCGCCAGTCCAGCAATTTCCAAAACCGCGAACCTGCTGTGGCCGATCTGCCACTTATTAGAAGGATGCGGAAATGAACAACCGTCTCCGCATCGCGCTCTACCAGCCGGATATCGCCGGCAACACCGGGACAATCCTGCGCTTTGCGGCTTGCCTCGGTCTCGACGTCGACATCATTGAACCGGCCGGCTTCCCGCTCTCCGACCGGGCGCTGAAACGGGCCGGCATGGACTATCTCGAAATGGCGGCTCTGACCCGGCATGTCGACTGGCACGCCTTCGAGAACTGGCGCAGAGGCGAAGCGCGGCGGCTGGTGCTGCTGTCGACCAGAGCCGCGACCGCCTACACCGATTTCGCCTTCGCCGACGCCGACATTCTTTTGTTCGGCCGTGAATCCGCAGGCGTGCCGGATCCTGTCCACCAGGCGGCGGATGCGCGACTGATCATCCCGATGCAGCCGGGCGCGCGCAGCCTCAACGTCGCGCTGTCCGTCGCCATGGTGGCCGGTGAGGCGATCCGGCAGCTCGGATAGCATTCGCAGCCCCTCAGTGGGCGCAACGATTATGGCCGCTTTCTGGCCCCCGGCTGCTTCTTGGCCAATGACCGCACCCTCTCTAGTCATTCTCACCCAGGCGCACATAGCCTTCTCCTGCGGTTTGCATGTCCAGGGTTTCTTCGTTACAAGCTCAACCTAACTTGAGGTCAAGCGGAAAATTCGAATGGCTGCGGTGACGGAACTGACGGTCGGCCAGGTGGCAATGCGCAGCGGCGTGGCGGTGTCGGCGCTGCATTTCTACGAGGATCGCGGACTGATCCGCAGCCACCGCACATCAGGCAACCAGCGGCGCTACGGCCGCGACGTGCTGCGGCGTGTGGCGATCATCAGGATCGCGCAGGAGGTCGGCATCTCGCTGGCCGAGATCGGTGCCGCACTTGAATCGCTGCCTGAAGGCCGCACGCCGACGCGCGAGGACTGGAACCTGCTTTCAACGGCCTGGCGCGACCAGCTCGATCGCAAGATTGCCCAGCTGAAGAAGCTGCGCGACGGGCTGACCGACTGCATCGGCTGCGGCTGCATGTCGATCGACAAATGCCCGCTGCGGAACAAGGACGACCGATTGAGCGCCCAAGGCCCAGGAGCAAGGCGGTTGTTGGTCGCTCGTTAATCTGCCGCGGGCAATCGCCTGATGGTGAATTCGATGACGTCGCCCGGCCGCTCGAACCAGCTTTCGATCTCGGTCCAGTAGGCCTGCTTGGGAAAGCGCTCGAACCACTCCTTCGCCTTAAGCCGCGCATCGGAGCGCGGCAGGACGAAGGTCTCGCGCAGGAATCCGTCGCGCGGCATGCGCGCGCGCTCGGCGCGCGAACGGTCGAGCCTCTTCTTCAGGCCATCCAGCGGCGGTCTTGCCGGGGTGCGCACGAAAGAACTCCATTCACACTTGACCCTTGCACCTAAGAGATTAGGGATCGCGGCCGGAAAAGACGAGTCATTTGTCGGGGTACGCGCCCCCACAACGGAGACAGCATTTGCAACGACCCGAAATACCGGCGGGGCTGCCGGCCGACATCGAACAGAAGAAGATGAAGGCGCGGCTGTGGTTCGAGACGTTGCGCGAGCGCATCTGCGCCGCCTTCGAGCAGATCGAACAGGACCTGCAGGGGCCGCAGGCCTCATGGTCGCCCGGCCGCTTCGAAAAGACGCCATGGGAGCGCGACGCCGGCAAGGGCGGCGGCGGCATTATGTCGATGATGCGTGGCCGCGTCTTCGAGAAGGTCGGCGTCCACACCTCCACAGTCTATGGCGAGTTCTCGCCGGAGTTCAGGAAGCAGATGCCGGGCGCCGAGGAAGACCCGCGCTTCTGGGCAAGCGGCATTTCGCTGATCGCCCATCCCTGGAATCCCAACGTGCCGGCGGTGCACATGAACACGCGCATGGTCGTCACCTCGCGCCAGTGGTTCGGCGGCGGCGCCGACCTGACCCCGGTGCTCGACCGTCGCCGCACCCAGGACGATCCGGACACGGTCGCCTTCCACCGGGCCATGCAATTCGCCTGCCAGAAGAATGCTGGCGTTGCCGACCACGCGAAATTCAAGGCCTGGTGCGACGAGTATTTCTATCTGCCGCACCGCGACGAACCGCGCGGCACCGGCGGCATCTTTTTCGACTGGCTGCATTCGGATGAAGACAAAGGCGGCTGGAATGCCGATTTCAACTTCGTCCAGGATGTCGGGCGATCTTTTCTCGTCGTCTACGGATATCTGGTGCGGGCCAATTTCAACGACAACTGGACCGACGGCGACCGCGAAGAACAGCTCATTCGCCGTGGCCGCTATGTCGAATTCAACTTGCTTCACGATCGCGGCACCATCTTCGGACTGAAGACCGGCGGCAACGTCGCCTCGATCCTGTCCAGCCTGCCGCCAGAGGCGAAATGGCCGTAGCACCCCCCACGATTGCCAAGCTCGGCTTCGATAAGGTAAAATGATTTATGATGTCGATGCTTACAAAGGCCGATTTGGACAGTATCGTATCTGAGCGAGCGGCACGACATTTGCGATCATTTCGAAGTGAAGCCGAGCGCATATTCCCCGGCAAAGTGACCAATGTTGTTTTGTTTGGGTCAAGGGCACGCGGTGATTCACGACGTGGATCAGATTACGACGTGGCTGTCTTCATCAGCGACTTAAACAATCGGCGATTCGTGGACCATGCGCTGGAAGATGCCGCCTACAAACATATACTGGCGGGTGTCCACATCAGTCCTGTTTCAGTGCCTTCAAACTACTTGAATTCTGATGATGAATTGCTCGCACTGAATATCGCACGCGATGGCGTTGTAATCAGGTGAAAAAAAGGCAAAGAAGTCATCCTCCTAAGAAAAAGCACGCCACACGACCCCGTTCTGAACCGGTAATACCTCTGACGGAAGAACAGCGGCTGACGCTTGCACGCCAAGAATTCATCAAATCGGAAATACATCTTAAGGAGGCGGAATTGCTTGCGAAAGCGGCTACAACGCCAAATGCATGTGTGGATTCGGCCTATTACGCCATGCACCACTGCGCAGCGGCAGCAATCCTCGCTGCGGGTGGGGTCGGTAAGCGAAAGGATTTTCCTCAGAGCCACAAGCACATTATCGAGGCCTATGGAAAGATCGTAGAGCGGGAACAAGGAGTCTTGGCTGAAACGGGTCTTTTCCTTATCCGTGCTCAGATCGATCGGGACACCGCCGATTATAGTCTCGTTCAAAGCGTTTCAAATCAGGACGCATCAGATCCGGCGATTGACGCTAGGAAGTTCGTGGAGGCATGCGACCAGCGATGGGGATTCCGAAGACTCCAGCCGAAGACTTAGTATCTCGGCGCCGCTCGCATAGACGAGCCGTAAAATCTCGGTGAGTCGGACGTGAGCCGCAATGAGGTCCAAATCGTTTGATTTTGGCGGCGAATGTGGCGCGCAGAATATCTTTTTCGTCTAAATATCCACTTGAAAAAACAGGACTATTTTTCGTTCCGGGCCGGGAAACGCCGGCGGTTCTCGCCTCCCTAGAACCGCGACCCGACGCGACCGGACGGCCCATAATTGAGTGGGGCACCTTCCCAAAAAGGTGCCTTCATTTTCCAGGAGAGCATGTCATGCGCAAGCTTATTATGTCGGTTGCGGCTGCTGCCGTTCTTGCCTCTGGTGGCGCTGCCTTTGCAGCGGTCAAGCACACAACGGGCACGGTCAAGACCTATGATGGAACGGCCATGAGCCTTGTTCTGGATGACGGATCTACCTTTACGTTGCCCAAGGCCTTCAAGAATCCTGGCCTGAAGGCCGGCGAAAAGGTCCGCGTTTCGTGGGACATGAGCGGCAAGCACAAAATTGCCGAGGCAGTCAGGATCATGAAGTGATCGCCTGCCCGCTGGAGCAGGACGAGGTCTTGCCCCGAGAGCAAGACACCGTCTTGTCTCTAGGGTAGCGTAAGAAGGCGGAGCAGCGCTGCGCCGCCTTTTTTGGTCTCCGCAGCAACCAAAACCATTCGATCGTGTTATGCTGGCTCGGCCTGCGCGTCCCGAAAACCGAACCGGTTTTCGGCAGGGATCATGCGTCGATCAAAGGTGCTGGAGCTTCCGTGTCAGAGCAGATGCGACGCTCCGAGGAGGAAGGGAGAAATCCGATGAAGGAATTCCACTGCGGCTCGCTCGTTCCGGGTTGTGACTGGCATACGCGCGCCGACGAGGAAGCCGAGATCATGCGGCGTGCGGTCGAGCACATGCGTGAGACGCATGGCGAGACGATCATCCGCGAGACGATGATCGAAGCCATCCGTTCGCGCATCGAAAAGCCCCGCGACGCGGCCTGACTTTGCCTAATTTTCGAGTGCTTCTGCGGCGCGCTCGAGGAGTGCGCCGCGATCCAGCGCAAAGCCGGACTCGACCCATTCGTTTTCGAGGTTCTTCAAGGTTGCGCCGAGTTTCGGTCCGGGCGACGCGCCAAGCGTCGTCAGATCGGCGCCCTTGAGCGGAAAGTCGGGCTTTTTCCACTTTCCAGCGAAGGCCAGCAGGCGCGAGAAGCCGCCGGCTTCGAGCAGCGCGTCATTGTCCTCGACGGCGCGGGCTCGAGCGGAAGCGAGCGACAGCCGCAAGCGATCGACGAAGCCCTGACGATCGCCACGATAGAGCCGTTTTGCGAGGTCCGCTTCGGTCGTCTTCGGCTCGACAGGCGCTGTCAGCGCCCACTGCCTCAGACGGCCGGCATCGCTGACGGAGAATCTCAGCCGCTCAGCGAGCATCTTCATCCGCGCGGCGTCCGGCGGCACGATCGCTTCCAGCCTGAGCAGCGGGTCCGGCATCCAGCCCAGATCCTTCTCGGCCCTGGTCAGCGCATGGATCGTATCGATGCCCCATTTCTCACTCTCCGGCAGAACGCTGGTGAGCACGCTGGCTTGGCGCATCCACAGCAAGGCGCGCGATGGATCGGGGGCCGACAGCAGCTTCTTCAACTCGGACCAGACGCGCTCGACCGAGAGTTGGCCAAGCCCCTCCTTAAGCCGGGCGCAAGCCTTCAGCCCTTCCGCATCCGGCCGGCCGTTGCCATACCAGGCGAAGAAGCGGAAAAAGCGCAGGATGCGCAGATAATCCTCGCGGATGCGCGCCTCCGGATCGCCGATGAAGCGCAGCCGGCGCGCCTCGATATCGGCGACGCCGCCGACCAGGTCGACGATTGTGCCGTCGGCCTCGGCATAAAGCGCGTTGATGGTGAAATCGCGCCGTTCCGCATCGGCCTTCCAATCACGCCCGAACGACACCTTGGCCCGCCGTCCGTCGGTCTCGATGTCGGCACGCAGCGTGGTCACCTCGAACGGCTTCCCGCCGGCGACAATCGTGATGGTGCCGTGCTCGATGCCGGTCGGCACGGCCTTGAAGCCCGCCGCCTCGGCGCGGCGGATGGTTTCATCAGGCACGGTCGTGGTGGCGATATCGACGTCGGCGACCGGCTGGCCGATGAGCGCATTGCGCACCGCGCCGCCGGCGACGCGCGCCTCCTCGCCGCCATCCGCCAGAACCGTCAGCAGGCGCTGCAGGTGCCGTTCGCCGAGCCAGTCGGCTTTGCCCGCGAGCGACACCCGGCCGCTCACGTATAGAGCCTTTCATAAAGCGTGCGGATGATGCCGGCGGTGACGCCCCAGATGCGTTGCCCGTCATAAGGCATCTCGTAAAAGACCCATTCGAGGTCGTTCCACATACGGCTGTCGCGGCCGTGGTTGGCCGGGTCCATCAGGAAGCGCAGCGGCACTTCGAAAGCGGCGTCGACCTCCTCGGGATTCAGCGTCAGTGAAAAACCCGGCCGCACTATTCCCAGCACCGGGGCGATGCGGTAGCCGCTGCCGGAGACGTAATCGGGCATGCGGCCGATGATCTCGACCCGGTCCGACCCGAGGCCGATCTCCTCGAATGTCTCGCGAAGGGCCGCCGCCTCCGGGCTCGGGTCGGTAGGGTCGATCGTGCCGCCCGGAAAGGCCACCTGCCCCGAATGGTTGCGGAGCTTTTCCGCCCGCTTGGTGAGCAGAACCGTGGCGTCGCGTCCGTGATCGACCACCGGGATCAGCACCGCGGCATCGCGCAGCGCCTTTGCGAGCTTCAAACGCGGATGGCCGGGGTTGAAGCGATGGTCGCCATAATCGTCGGCGGCATGCGCCAGCGGCTGCGCGGCGACGCGGGCGCGAAAATCCGCGGCGGAAAACGGCGCCCGTGTCATCTGGTCCATCGCGTCACCCTGGTCCATCATTCGCTATCCATCATGCGCTCAGCCGCTGCAGTTTTTCGGCCGGCATGATCGGATAGACCGCGCCCCTCGAACGGACGGCAAACATCCTTCTGCCGCCGACCTCGATCTCTTCGCCATGCTCGACCAGTTCATACATGACCGGCCGCGCCACCAGCGCTTCCAGCCGCCCGCGCACCAGCACATAGGGTTTCAGGCCACCGGTCGCATCCTCGTCGACAAAGCGCAGCGGATGCTCCGGACCGGCCTCGACCACATCGCCGACATTGGTGCGGAAGGTGATGACTTGGCCATCGCCGGTGCCGGAAACGTCCATCTCGACGGCGATGAAGGGCGCATCGACGACGCGGATGCCGACCCTTTCCACCGGCGTCACCAGATAGGTCTTGCCGTCTTCGTCCTTGCGCAGCACGGAGGAAAACAGCTGCACCAGCGGCATGCGGCCGATCGGCGTGCCCTGATAGAACCAGGTGCCGTCCTCTCTGATCTCCATATCGAGATCGCCGCAAAAAGCCGGATTCCAGCGCTCCACCGGCGCCGGCCCCTTGCCTGCACGCGTTGCGCGGGAGACGAGCGCCTCGAGTCCGCGCGCCTCGGTGGCGGCCGTCAGGTTCTCTTCACGATCGTCGGCGCGTTCCGTCATGGTCACGAAATAGTCACTGTTGTTCCGCTTGTCAGCATAAGTCAGTGATTTAAGTTCAAAGACAGGCGCCACGCGAGGCCGAATCGCGGCACTCTGCAGCGTCGAAGGTGCAAGCCGGTATTTCCAACGAGAAGGATCGATGCTGCATGAGCGTGATGATCAAGGAAAGCCCGATCAGCGAAAAGGATATGATCGGACAGGCCGAGACGGCGCTGGCCGACATTTCCAGGGTTCGCGATGGCGTCGGCCGCGTCATCTTCGGCCAGGAAAGCGTCGTCGAACGCACCCTGGTGGCGCTGCTGGCCGGCGGCCATGCGCTGCTGGTTGGCGTGCCCGGCCTCGCCAAGACCAAGCTGGTCGAGACGCTGGGCATCGTGCTCGGCCTCGATTCTCGCCGCATCCAGTTCACGCCCGACCTGATGCCGTCCGACATTCTCGGCTCCGAGGTGATGGAGCAGGACGAATTCGGCAAGCGTTCGTTCCGCTTCATCTCCGGGCCGATCTTCGCGCAACTGCTGATGGCCGACGAGATCAACCGCGCTTCGCCGCGCACCCAGTCGGCCCTGCTGCAGTCGATGCAGGAATACCACGTCACCATTGCCGGTGTCCGCCACGACCTGCCGGCGCCCTTCCATGTGCTGGCGACGCAGAACCCGCTGGAGCAGGAGGGCACCTATCCGCTGCCCGAGGCGCAGCTCGACCGCTTCCTGATGCAGGTCGACATCCTCTATCCGGAAATCGAGGCGGAGCGCCGCATTCTTCTGGAAACCACCGGCATCGAGGACGCCAAGGCGCAGAACGTGCTGCAGCCGGCGCGGCTGAAGGAGATCCAGACCCTCATCCGCCGCATGCCGGTGCCGGAAAGCGTCGTCGAGGCGATCCTCCAGCTGGTGCGCTCGGCGCGCCCCGGCCAGGGCAATGCCGAGACCGACAAGCACGTCGCCTGGGGCCCAGGCCCGCGCGCCAGCCAGGCGCTGACGCTGTGCGCCCGCGCCCGCGCCCTCTACGACGGACGGCTGGCGCCGTCGATCGACGATATCAGAGCGCTCGCCGAGCCGGTGCTGCAGCACCGCATGGCGCTGACCTTTGCCGCCCGTGCCGAGGGCACGACCGTGCGCGACGTGGTGGCGAAACTGGCAAAAGGCATCTGATGGCGCGTATAGGCGAGGCCCAGGCACCGGCGGCGACGCGTGACGCGCTCGCCCGCGGCCGGTTGCGGGCGTCGCTGGTGCCGGACCTGCTGGTCGAGGCGCGCCGCATCGTCAACACGGTGATCGCCGGCTGGCACGGCCGCCGCAAGCGCGGCATCGGCGAGAACTTCTGGCAGTTCCGGCCCTATGTCGAGGGCGACTCGTCGCGTATCGACTGGCGCCGCTCGGCCCGCGACGACCACATCTATGTGCGCGACCGCGAATGGGAGGCCGCCCATACGGTGTGGCTGTGGGCCGACCCCTCGCCTTCCATGCTCTACAAATCGACCGGAGCCACCGTCTCGAAGGAGTCCCGCGCGCTGGTGCTGGCGCTCGCCATGGCTGAGCTTCTGTCGCGCAGCGGCGAGCGCATCGCCTGGCCCGGACTGACCGATCCGTTCACCGCCCGCAACGGCGCCGAACGCATCGCGGCGCAGCTCACCCATGCCGGCGATCTGCCGGCAAAGCCCGACCTGTCCGCCATCCGCCGCTTCTGCGACATCGTCATCGTCAGCGACTTCCTCGATCCGGCCGAGGACACCATCGCCTGGCTCGACGTGCTCGCCCGCCACGGCGTGCGTGCCCATCTGATCGAGGTCGCCGACCCCGCCGAGGAGAGATTCCCCTATGCCGGCCGCACCGAATTCACCGATCCGGAGACCGGCGACAAGCTGACCGCCGGCCGTGCCGAAACGCTGGGCGATGAATACCGCCTGCTTTACATCGCCCGCCGCCAGGAACTGACCGACTGGTGCAAGCGGCTTGGTTGGAGCTTCACCGTCAACCACACCGACCGCCTCGCCTCCGATGCACTGGTGCGTGTCCACATGGCGATGACCGTCGATGGCAGCTCAGCCGGGAGGATCCGCGCATGAGTTGGCTGCCGCTCTCCTTCGGGGCGCCGATGGTGCTGTGGGGTCTTCTGGCGCTGCCGGTGATCTGGTGGCTTTTGCGGTTCACCCCGCCCAAGCCACAGACCGAGGTCTTCCCGCCGCTGAAGATCCTGGCCCGGGTGCTGAAGCGCGAGGAGACGCCGCAGCAGAGCCCGTGGTGGCTCACGCTGCTCAGGCTGCTGGTGGCGGCCCTTATCGTTGCGGCGCTGGCCGAACCTGTCTTCAATCCGCGTGAAAGACTGCCGGCCGAGGGCGCCGCTCTTGCGCTGGTCATCGACAATGACTGGGCAAGTGCCGCCGACTGGGGCCAGCGCGTCGCCACCGCCGAACGGCTGATCACCGATGCCAGCTCCAACGGCGTGCCCGTCATCATCGCCTTCACCGCCGAGAAGCCGAATGCCGAGATCGGCCCCTTCGACGCCGCCACCGCGCTCGACCGGCTGCGCGCGGCAAAGCCGCGGCCGATCCCGACCGACCGCCCTGCCGTCTACGCCCGCGTCGCGGCAACCCTGGAGACCTTGCCGGGCGCCAGCGTCGCCGTGCTCGCCGACGGTCTGGCGGCGGAAGGCGACGAGGCAGCCTTCAACACGCTTTTGTCGAAGAACGCCGCCCGCGTCGTCTGGGCCGCCTCCGACCGGCCGGGCCTGATCGGCCTGACCGGCGCCGACAACCAGGTGGACGGCTTCGAGCTGACCGCCATCCGCGCGCCGGGCGATCCGGCGCCGGCTCAGGTGACCGCCGGCGCCTTCGACGACAAGGGCCGCCGTATCGCCGACGCCACGCTGACCTTCTCACCGGGCGAATCCACCGCCACCGGCACCATGGCGGTGCCGTTCGAACTGCGCAATGATTTCGCCTCGATCGCGCTCGACGGCCAGCGGCAGGCCGGCGCCGTCCGCGTGCTCGACGAGAATTCCAAGCGCCGCCGCGTCGGGCTGCTGTCGCAGGCCGAAGCCGACCAGGCGCAGCCGCTTTTGTCGCCGCTCTACTACATCCGCCGCGCGCTGCAGCCCTTCGCCGATCTAGCCGAACCGTCGAGCGCCGATCTTGCCGACGCCATCCCGCAACTCCTCGACCAGAAGCCGGCGATGATCGTGATGGCCGATGTCGGCACCATTCCGGAGCAGGTGCGGCAAAGGCTGATCGACTGGGTCGACAATGGCGGCACGCTGGTGCGGTTCGCCGGCTCGCGGCTGGTCGCCGCCGGCAATGACGACGACCTGCTGCCGGTCAGGCTGCGCACCGGAGAGCGCTCGCTCGGCGGCGCGCTGTCATGGACGACGCCGCAGCCGGTCACCGATTTTCCGAAGACCGGTCCCTTCTCGGACCTCGCGCCGCCCGCCGAGGTCACCGTCACCAGGCAGGTGCTGGCCGAGCCGACGCCCGACATCGTCGAGCGCACCTGGGCGACGCTTGCCGACGGCACGCCGCTGGTGACCGGGATGAAGAAGGGCAAAGGCACGCTCGTCCTGTTCCATGTCACGCCGGAGGCGACCTGGTCGAACCTGCCGATCTCCGGCAGCTTCGTCGAGATGCTGCGCCGCATCGTGCAACTGTCACGCAACCAGGGTGCAGCGGTCGCCAATGCCGAGGCCGCCGTCACCTCTCTGGCGCCCTACCGCATGATATCAGCCGACGGCACGCTGGTGCCGCCGACGCCGGATGCACGGCCGCTGGTGCCGGTCGCCGGCCCGCTGCCGGTGACGTTCGAGAACCCGCCCGGCCTCTACGGCTCCGAAACCGGCGTCCTCGCCCACAATCTGCTCAATGCTGAAAGCAGATTCGCACCGCTGGTCCGTCCTCAGATCACCGTGCCGGTCACCACCATCCAGTACGCCTTCGACGAATCGCAAAATTTGAAGGGCCCGCTGGTGGCGGCAGCTCTCTTGCTGATGGTGCTCGACACGCTGGCCGTGTTCTGGATGGGCGGCCTGTTCTCGCGCCGGCCGCGCCGCGCCGGCACGGCTGCTGCGACCACCGCCGCGCTGCTGATTGCGCTCGGCGCCCTGG
Source organism: Mesorhizobium sp. M1322 (assembly GCF_040318085.1). NCBI lineage: Bacteria > Pseudomonadati > Pseudomonadota > Alphaproteobacteria > Hyphomicrobiales > Phyllobacteriaceae > Mesorhizobium > Mesorhizobium sp. M1322. Next base: position 3,016 of record NZ_JAMYLP010000020.1, on the reverse strand, counting down.
TCGGCCACAGCGACATCGCCCGCGCCGACGATGCCCAACCCGGCGATGCCAAACCCGGCGACGCTCGGGCGATCGAGGACATTTCCAAGACCCGGATCGCCTATGTACAGACCGGCGAACGGAGCGTCGATTCGATCAGCCAAGCCGGGCTGGAGGGCCTGACCCGCTTCCTGATCGAAAAGACCGCGCTCGAGCCGGGGGCGCCGGCCAGCGTCGATATCTCGAAGGACCAGCTGTCCTTCTATCCCCTGATTTACTGGCCGATCGACCCTGCCGCACCGATGCCGAGCCAGGCCGCGATCGCCCGCGTCGACGCCTATATGCAGCAGGGCGGCACGGTGCTGTTCGACACGCGCGACCAGTTCGCCACCGGCATCGGCGCGGATTCGGCCAGCCCGGCGACGGAGCGGCTGCGCGACATCCTCGGCAACCTCAACGTGCCGGCGCTGGAGCCGGTGCCGTCGGACCACGTGCTGACCAAATCCTTCTACATCCTGCCTGAGTTTCCCGGACGTTTCGCCGGCGGTCCCCTCTGGGTCGCGGCGTCGCTCGAAGCCGCCAACACCGAGAACCGCCCGGTGCGCACCGGCGACGGCGTCTCGCCGATCATGATCACCGCCAATGATTTCGCCGGCGCCTGGGCGGTCGACGAGAATGGCGACCCGCTTTTACCGACCGTGCCGTCAGACCCGATGCAGCGCATTTATGCGCTGCGCGCCGGCGTCAACATCATGATGTACATGCTGACCGGCAACTACAAATCCGATCAGGTGCACGTGCCTGTGTTGCTCGAACGGCTGGGGCAATAAGCCATGAACTGGTCGCTCGCCTTCGAACCCCTCATCTCCTGGCCGCTGCTCGGCTTGGTGCTGGCGCCGTTGTTGCTGCTGGCATTGGTCGGCCTGTGGTTTCGCCAGCGCGGCGCGGTCTTCCGTCTCGCCGGCCTGCTCGCGCTGGGTGCGGCCCTGCTCAACCCGGTGTTCCTCGACGAAGAGCGCGAGGCGCTGAAAAGCGTCGTGGCCGTCGTCGTCGACCGCAGCCAGAGCCAGGATATTGGCGAGCGCACCAAGCAGACCGACGAGGCGCTGGCCGGGCATCAGCAGCGCCTTGGCCGCAACAAGCAGTTCGACGTCCGCGTCGTCGAGGCCGGCAAGTCGGAAGCCGCCGAGGAGCGCACCGAAACGCGGCTTTTCGGCGCGCTTGAAAGCGCTTTCCGCGACGTGCCGCCTTCGCGCATCGGCGGCGCCATCATGATCACCGATGGCGAGGTGCATGACGCCCCCGGCGGCACGCCCGACTTCAACGCCCCGCTGCACGCGCTGATCACCGGCAACGACCAGGAAAAGGATCGCCGCATCCGCTTCGAGAATGCGCCGCGCTTCGGTCTGGTCGGCAAGCCACTCGAAATGACCTATCGCGTCCTCGGCACCAACAACGAGGCCGGCTCGGTCGACGTGCGCGTGTCGGTCAATGGCGAGCAGGTTTCGGTCGAGCGCGCCACCATCGGCCAGGCTATGCCGCTGCAAGTGACCATTCCCGGCGCCGGCCGCAACATCGTCGAACTCGCTATCGATCCCGAGCCCGACGAACTCACCGACACCAACAACCGCGCTATCGCGCTGATCGACGGCATCCGCGAGAATTTGCGCGTGCTGCTGGTCTCCGGCGAGCCGCATGCCGGTGAGCGCACCTGGCGCAACCTTCTGAAATCCGACGCCTCGGTCGATCTGGTCCACTTCACCATTCTGCGGCCGCCGGAAAAGCAGGACGGCACGCCGATCAACGAATTGTCGCTGATCGCCTTCCCCACGCGCGAGCTGTTCGTCGAGAAGATCAAGGATTTCGACCTGATCATCTTCGACCGCTATCAGCACCGCGACGTGCTGCCGATCCTCTACTACGACTACATCGCCGAATATGTCGAAAAGGGCGGCGCGCTGCTGATCGCGGCAGGGCCCGAATATGCCGGCGAAAGCTCCATCGCCCGCACGCCTTTGATGTCGGCGCTGCCGGCGATGCCGACCGGCGAAGTCGTCGACAAGGCCTTCTACCCGCGCCTCACCGAGCTCGGCCAGCGCCATCCGGTGACGCGCGGGCTCGACGGCTCCGCCACCGAGCCGCCGCACTGGAGCCGCTGGTTCCGCACCATAGGCGTCGAGAACCCCGAGGGCGAGGCGGTGATGAAGGGGGCGGACAACCGTCCACTGCTCCTGCTCGACCGCAAAGGCGAAGGCCGCGTCGGCATGTTTCTGTCCGACCAGGGCTGGTTGTGGGCGCGTGGCTTCGAGGGCGGCGGCCCGCATGTCCAGCTCTATCGCCGCATCGCCCACTGGCTGATGAAGGAGCCCGAACTCGAGGAGGAGCGGCTGACCGCCGACGGCCGCGGCATGATGCTGGAAATCCGCCGCCAGACGATGAGTGACGATCCCGGCCCGGCGCAGATCATCACGCCGTCCGGCAAGGCGATGACCGTCAAGCTCGAGAGAGCCGAACCCGGCGTCTTCCTGGGCAGCATCGAGACCAGCGAGATCGGCCTCTATCAGGTCGGCAATGGCGACCTGAAGGCGCTTGCTCATGTCGGCCCGGTCAACGCGCCGGAATTCACCGACGTCGTCTCTACCGAGAACCGGCTGAAAGCGCCGGCCGAGGCCACCGGCGGCAGCGTGCGCCGGCTGGCACAATCGTCGACCCTTGGCAACCTCACCGGCGGCGTAACGCTGCCGTCGGTCGTCCCGGTCCGCTCCACGGGCGCGGCGGCCGGCAACGACTGGATCGGCCTGCGCACCACCGACGACAGCGTGCTGAAGGCCGTCTCGCGCGTGCCGCTGTTCGGCGGGTTCCTCGGCCTCGGCCTGCTGCTTCTGGCATTGGGCTCGATGTGGTACCGCGAGGGGCGGTAGCTTCCCTTCTCCCCGTAAACGGCAGGGCTGTCCGGGGAAAGTTATTCATATATGAAGGCCATCTGATTGGGAGAGGCTCGGTCTTTTGGTCGGCTTGGATTGACCGGTGGCGGCTT